>DUUU01000122.1 GCA_012841485.1 Armatimonadota bacterium | reverse complement strand
CGTGAGGCCGGGCGACCGCTCGCGCAGGGCTTCAAGCGTGATTTGCCTCAGACCGGTGCAGTCAACCACCCGCGCCGGCCCAAGGCACGCCGCCAGGGGAATCGCGTCCACGCCGGCGCCGCCGGGATTCAGATGCGCCGGCGCATCCATGTGCGTGCCCGCGTGCGTTCCCAACGAGATCCGGTGTAACGTGTACGTGCCATCGCCGAGCGGCTCGATGCTTACCTCGGGGTCGCCCGGATAGACCAGCATCCCCGCGCGGATCGGGAGCGTGAGGTCGATCACCCGGCCCTCGGTGGGGAGCGGAATGCCCTGCGGCCAGCTGCCTGCCATGCGCGCCTCCAAGAGAGCGTGGCGAAGAGAGCCCTTGGTAACTCGCGCTCGCTTCCGGCGAACCACCTTGCGAAGCGGGTTCATCCGGTTCGAGCAGGCCCGTATGGGGTCCCCCTATCACCGCGGGGAGGGGGACCCCATGCGGATCGGATCCTACTTGCCCATCGCCTTGAGGCTATCAAGGCAGTGCTTCACCGCCTCCAGCGGCGGGTAGAGATCGCTCTCATACTCGACGATGTACCACCGGGTGCCGCCGATGCTCTCGCAGAGGCGGAAGACGTTCTGCCAGTCGACGCTGTCGTCGCCGATGAGCGGCTTGTAGCCGGCGTTGGGGTCGTCCAGGCCGGTCTTGTAGGGCTTGAGATGCACGGTAATCGCGCGTCCGGGATAGCGCTCCAGGATCGGCGCGGATTCGGCGCCGCCGCGCAGCGCGTTTCCGGTATCGAGCTGCATGATCACCTCCTTCTTCGTGTTGCCGAAGAAGGTGTCCCAAGGCCACTCGCCATCCAGCGGCTGGAACTCGGTGTGGTGGTTGTGGTAGCCGGTCTGCATGCCATGCGCGGCGAGCTTGGTGGCGAGGCCGTTCATGAAATCGGCCAGCTTCAGCCAGTCCTGGCGCGTCTTCGTCAGGTCGCCCGGGAAGCCGGGGATGATCACATACTGATTGCCCACGGCCTTGTTCAAGGCGATTGTCGCGTCAATCTGATCCTCCTGCACCATGGCGAAGGGGGTATGCCAGCCGCAGCAGACGAGGCCGAACTCATCGAGAAGCTTACGCAGCTCCTCGCCCGAGAGCTTCGGCGGACCGGCGAACTCGACGCCCTCATAGCCCATCTCCGCGACGGCCTTCAACGTGCCGCGCGGATCACGGTCCAGATCCTGCCGAACGGAATAGAGCTCAAGACCAATCGGTATCCTTGCCATCGTTCCTCCTCAGGAGCGCAACGGCGCCTTGAACCAGCGCCACGTTTCTCCAGAAGGGAGGTTCGCTGAGGCCCGAGCCCTTCCTGCCCTCGCCCGTAGTACGAGCGTAGCTACGGCGCGCGGGAGCACACCACGTGATCGCCCGCCATCGCGGCGCGGAACGAGCGGAAGAGGAAGCACCCTACCGGAGGAGGACGCCGCTGATGGTAACGACGGAGGTGTCGGCCTCATCGGCCGGGCAGGTGGCATAGGAGACGCGCTCGCCCATTGTCTGACCGAGGAGACGCAGCGCCAGGTAGATGGAGGAGACGCCGCAGACGTTGTTCGCGTTCTCGCTCCGCTCGATCGCTTCGAGGAACCCCTCCGCGTCGCCCGCGCACACGCGCGCCAGCAGGGCTTCATCGGCGCTCCGCAGGCGCTCCTTCCCGAGGGCATCGAGGGGCGCCCCCCCGAAGGCAGGGCCGACGTGTGCCAGGTCGGCCGCCGCGACCACGACCACCCGCCGGTCGCGCGTGCTTTCTGCCACCGCCTCAATGAAGCGGGGAATGACCGTGGCTTCCCCACCCTCCTGGCGATGGCGCAGCGGGCCGCACAGCACAGGAAGCAGCTCGCACGCTTCGCCCCCTCGGATGTAGTGGAGCCAGACGGCCGCCAGCTCGATGGAGTGCTCCTCACGATGAAACAGCTCCCCGGCAAAGAGCGCTTCTTCCCCGATGGCCGCGACGAGGGCATCGACCACGGCGCCGCACGTGGGCAGCACCCCGAAGGGGGTGGCATAGCTTTGCCGAGTCAGCGTCACCTCTCCCTCCCCGCCGTGATGATCCGTGCCGAGGAGGATGACCAGGTCAGCGGCGCGCACCGCTTCAGCCGCTTGTGCCCACACGCAGGCATAGACCGCGCCGCCGCGCTCGTAATCGATGTGTGGCGAGATGAGGCCACGCGCGCCAGAGGCCGCCGGCGCGACTCCGGCTTCCTGCTCGAAGCCATGCAGGAGGGCGCGCAGCTCCTCAGGATCCGCGGGATAGGAGAGACCGGCCAGGCTGGGACGCCGGAAAGGCTCGCTGCGG
>DUUU01000121.1 GCA_012841485.1 Armatimonadota bacterium | reverse complement strand
GCGGCTTCCTGCGACGCGGCCATCTCGGCCTCCCAGGCGGCGATCCGCTCGCGATTCTCGGCCTCGATATCCGGAAGCGCCTCCGTCGAATCGCCTAGCGCGGCCAGCGTGCACCCGACGGGCACCACGCTCTTCTCCCGGAAATAGGCCTGCCGGAGGATCCCCGATCCCGTCGCCTCCAGCTCGAAGGTGATCTTATCGGTGATCAGCTCGACAAGCGGCTCTCCCTCGGCCACCGGCTCGCCCTCGCTTTTCAGCCAGCGGCCGACGGTCGCTTCCTTCATATCGGGGTAGAGTTTATCCAAGGTGATCCGGACCACTCTCCGGCATCCTTTCCAGCGTCTCCCGAAAGCTCCACAGCCCAACCCGGCGGTGGACGGAACCGGAACCAACAGACGCATACAGCCGGCGCTTGCCGGCTGTTTCCTCTTCTCCCAACTGGGCGCGCGCGCCGTCAGGGAACCCGCGCGCGGATGAAGCCGCCCGGCATCTTCTCGCGCCTCTCGGACCGCCTATCCATGCACGTAGCGTTCGAGCTTCTTGCGGAGCATGCGGCGCCCGCGATGGATGCGCGACTTCACTGCCTGGACGCTGATCTGGGTGATGTCGGCGATCTCCTGATATGAGCAGCCATCGATATCGCACAGGATGATCGCCACGCGATACGGCTCGGCCAGGGACTGGATGGCCCGGCGCACCTCCGCGCGTAACTCGCGCGTTTGCACCACGTTCTCCGGGCACACGGACCAATCAGGCAGCTCGCGACTGACTTCCCCTTCGTCGGTGACCACGTCGGCATCGAGGGAGAGGGGGATAAGGCGCTCGCGACGGGCACGCTTGCGGTAGCTGCTCTTGCACATGTTGAGCGCAATGCGCCACAGCCACGTCGAAACCCGCGATTCCCCCTTGAAAGCGTGGTAGGCACGAAACGCTTTGACAAACGTCTCCTGGGTCAGATCGGCGGCTTCGTCCAGATCACCCACCTGGTAGCAGATCAAATTATAAACGCGGCGGTAGTATTTCTCAGTGATCTCCCCGAAGCTGAGCCCGCGGTCCTCATCGACGATCGCGGGCGCCGCCTGCCCGGCCGACCTCGCCGCGGCCCCTGCCGCGAGCGTTGCTTTGTCCAAGGCCAGGTTCAACTCCATGAGGCGCCTCCACTAGAGCCTGTCCGCGCCGTTCATCGGTCCGTTCAGGACCCGTTTGAGGGATCCTTCGCCGGTGGGAGCCCTATTTCCTTTGTCGGCCGGTCGATCCGGCTGCACGCTTCTGGATCTGCGCCATCCCCAAATCCACCTTGACATCCACCTTCATCCCGCCACCTTGCACATCCCCAAGCGCCGCTTCCTTGCTTCCCACGCGCTGCTTCATCAGCGGGAACTGCGCGTCAATCAGTCCCGAGTTCACTTCCACACTGAGCGAACACCCCGTGCCCGCCGGCACTCCGAGGATGACGTTGTTGTGGTTGGTCTCCAGATACCACGCCGGGGCTCCCGCCTCGGGCGAGCCCTCGCCCTCCCCGCTCTTGGGCGCGGCCAGAGCCGCGGGCTTCGCTTTCATCGCCTGCCGTGCTCCGCCCGGCGGGAGATCCGCCTGCACCAGCCCCCAGGCGTTCAGCACGTCCAGCCGGCCGAGTACCATGCGCGCCGTCACCGCCCCGAACTCGTTGCGGATCCGGCAGTCACCTTCCACGCCATCCACCTGAATCAGCCCGTGGCTATTGGTGAGCACGGCGGGCCCCTTGACGTTTCGCACATTCAACTCACCGTTGCTGTGCTCGACCGTCACCTTCCCGCGCACCCGGACCACCTCCACGGTGCCAAAGCGGTTGTCTACTTTCAGATCGCCCGTTACCTCGCGCGCCGTCACCGGGCCATTGGCGTTGACCACGACCACCGTGCCCTGCACGTCGGTCACCGTGACGCTCTCATCGCGGTTGGTCACCTGAACGTCTCCGGTCACCCGGCTCACCGCCACCTGGGCGTGCTGGCAGGCCACCTCGGCGCCGCCGCTCAGGTTCACCAGTGAGATCGGCCCGCTGCGGTTCTCCACCACCACGCGCCCGCGAACACCCTGCACCCGAATCTGGGCGAACTGGTTGCGGGCCGCGAGGCTCCCCTCAACGCGCGCCACCTCCACGTCGCCGAGCGAATGCGTCACCCGCACGTCGCCCCGCACGTCACGGATCTGGACCTTGCCATGCTTTCCCTCCAGGGCGACATTCCCGGCCACGCCACGCACCGAGAGCGCCCCGAAGGGAGCAGTCGCCTTCAGCTCGCCCACGCCCTGCACATCGAGGTCGCCGAAGCGGGAGGAGAGATCCACGGGCACGCCGGCAGGCACGACCACATCCAGATCCACGGTCGTCTGGTTGAGGAGTTTGTGCTCCCCGGGCGGGCGGAGCGTGACCACCTCGACGCGATCCTCAAGCGACTGCACGTTGATCCGGAGCGCATGCAGGTAGGCCTGAATCGCCTGGCGGGTCATGCCGGCCAGCTGGTGATGCGCGCGCACGCTGACGGCGGTGCCATCTTCCACGGCGCGCAGGCGTATCGCCCCATAGGAATGACGGATCACCACCCGCTTCCCTGGCTCCCAGGGCGCGTGATGCTCCGTCACCTCTTGATGCTCGAGCACCGGCTGGGCCACCCCCTGCGAGGGAAACCGCATCCACAGGCCAACGCCCACGCACCACCACACGATCTTCCAAGCAGAAAAAGCCCTCATGCAAGCCATACCGCGGCGTCACGCCGCCGAGTTCTGATAGCCCAGCGCGGTTCTCTTCCGCTGCTGTTCAGCCTGCGAGCGAGCGCAGGAGTTGCACTTTCGATTCGTACGCCTCATCCAGAAACTTGCGCGCGTTGGCATTTCCCGGGTCATGCCGCAGCGCCATCGAGCATTCCGCGATGGTGGCATCGGCCAGGGCATTCCGCTCCACGTAGACCGAGCGGACCCGAGCCGGCATCTGAGAGGAAGAGCTCTCGAAGGCGGCGTTCAAAACCCCCGCGGCCTCCAGATAGCGCCCGCTGGCATACAGGTCCTCCGCCCTCATCAGGGGTTCCGGCACCTTCACCGGCTCCAGGCGAGCGGTGACCACCCGCCCCGCATCCTGCTTTGCCACAGCCTTGCGGGCCGCCCGTGCCGGGGCCTTCGCCGCGCCTGCCGCGGATGGCCGGCGCGTGGCACGCGCCACGCTTTGCGACGGCTGGGAAGCCCCCCGACTGCGGCTCGGAGTCG
>DUUU01000120.1 GCA_012841485.1 Armatimonadota bacterium | reverse complement strand
TTCATCTCTCTACTCGTATCGCCACTCATTGCAGGAAGCAGGCGCCGATATCGGCGCCTGCTTCCTGCAATGAGTGGCGATACGAGTAGAGAGATGAAGCGTGTGGGGGCGATAGCCGCCTCGAGCACAACGACTGGGTGATTGCCCTGCACCGAGCCCGGCCCGACGGGCACCCTCCTCGCTGTGGCCAGCCTCTATGCGGAGGCGCAGACTCCCCTCACCGCCCGCATGGCTGAAATTCAGATTGCCCGCGCTGCCAGGGCGTGCGTCGCACACCCGTCCGAACCGATGGCGCGTCGGGTATCTCTGGTGAACTGTTTCTCCTGGCGTCTGGACGGGAGTGAGCCTCCCGCAGTCGTGATGCGGGCCCTGGTGCCCGGGTTTTGTGGTGCATCAGGCGCCTATTGGGGACTGGACGGGTCATCCTTCGGGGGAAGGGTGGAGCGTGGAAGGAATGCCGAGGTGCGGCGCGCTGGCCGTGGGAAAGGCGACGCACATCTGATAGAGGAGTAAGAGAAAGTGCCTATCTGGAACGAGCGTTGTGAGACAATGGCGCGAGCCGATCTGGAGCAGCTGCAGCTGGAGCGGCTTCAGGCAACGGTGAACCGGGTTTATCGGAACGTGCGCTTCTACCAGCGCCGGTTCGAAGAACTGGGCGTGAAGCCGGAGGAGATCCGGTCGCTGGACGACATTCGTCGCTTGCCCTTCACCACCAAGGAGGATATGCGTGCGGCCTACCCTTACGAGCTGTTCAGTGTGCCGCTGCGGGAGATTGTGCGCATTCACTCCTCTTCGGGCACGACCGGGCGGGCGACGGTCGTGGGCTATACGCGCAATGACCTGCGCACCTGGTCGGAGCTGGTGGCGCGCGTCATCAGCGCCGTAGGAGTGACGGACCAGGACGTGGTGCAGATCAGCTTCGGTTATGGACTCTTCACCGGTGGCTTCGGGTTGCACTATGGGGCGGAGCGCGTGGGCGCGTCCGTGATCCCAGTCTCGTCGGGCAACACCGAGCGCCAGATCCAGATCATGCGGGATTTCCGCACGACGGCGCTGGTGGGCACTCCGAGTTACGCGCTCCACATCGCCGAGGTGATGAGGGAGCGTGGCATTGATCGCTCGTCACTATGCCTTCGGGTTGGCCTGTTCGGCGGCGAGCCCTCTTCCGAGCAGATGCGCAAGAAGCTGGAGGAGCGCCTCGATATCATGGCGACCGACAACTACGGGCTCAGCGAGGTGTTAGGCCCGGGTGTTGCCGGCGAGTGCGAGTACCAGTGCGGGATGCACCTCAACGAGGACCACTTCATCGCGGAGGTGATCGACCCGGAAACCCTGGAGCCGCTGCCCTACGGCCAGGAAGGCGAGCTCGTCCTGACGACGCTCACCAAGGAAGGCATCCCCGTGCTGCGCTACCGAACGCGCGACCTCACGACGCTGAACCCGGAGCCATGCCGGTGTGGACGCACGAATGTGCGGATGAGGAAGGTGCTCAGCCGGACCGATGACATGCTGATCGTCCGCGGCGTAAACGTGTACCCTTCGCAGATCGAGCAGGTCCTCTTCGAGGTAGAGGGCGTGGAGCCGCACTACCAGATCGTGCTAGAGCGGCACGCGGCGCTGGATGAGATGACGATCCTGGTCGAGGTCTCGCGCGAGCTGTTCACTGGTCAGATGAGCCGGCTGGTGGAGCTAGAGACGAAGATCCGATCCCGGATGCACTCGGTGATCGGCATCACCCCGCGCTTGAAGCTGGTGGAGCCCCGGAGCCTGGAGCGCAGCCTCGGGAAGGCCCGCCGCGTGGTGGACAACCGCCAGATCTAAAGCCAAAGAGAGGGGAGACCCGGCGTGCCCTGAACGCCGGGGACTCCCGATCAATGTCAACAAGAGCGCGAGCAGGGCTGCCCGCGTGATAGGGCACGCAGGCTTTCTGCGGCGTGGCCGCCAAGAGAGCCTCCGGGTGGAGCCCGACATCGGCGCTGCCCTATGGATGCGGGGGGGCTTGCTCGCGCTTCCCCGCCGGAACGGAGAGCCGCAGCGCCCCCCTCCCCTGCCCCCTGGATGGAAGACGCCTCTCGTGGGTTCCAGAGATGGGAAGGGGCGGATGCTCCGGCGTGAGAGGCATCTGCGGTTGAGACCAGCGCAAATGACGGCGCGGTTCGCGGGCAGGAGTTCCCTGCCGGGATGGTGAATGCTCACCCGGGGTTCATCATCGGTGGATAGCACGGTTCTCCTCGTCTTTCCCCAAGCCTACATCACCGACTCCCGGATGTGAAGGGGATGACCAGCGCCGTTTGCCTCCCTTCGTGCCCTGTGATGCGGGTAGGGCGAGCCTCCGGATGGACTCCGAGCGGGCGTGCGTGGCACCAGAATGCGGCGGTAGCTCCGGGTTCCGGTGGTCCACGGGGAAAGGTGAGGGTCTGTTGTTGAAGCTGCTGATTGTCGTTGTCTATGTGGCGCTGATGCTTGGCATCGGCTACTACTGCATGCGCAGGACGCGCACCGTGAGCGATTTCTTCCTCGCAGGGCGCAATCTGGGGCCGTGGATGTCGGCATTCGCCTATGGCACCAGCTATTTCTCCGCGGTGCTGTTCGTGGGCTACGCGGGAAGACTGGGATGGGGCTTCGGCCTGAACGCGCTCTGGATCGCCGCCGGAAACGTTCTCTTCGGGAGTGTCCTTGCGTGGTGGATCTTCGCGGGGCCGACGCGGCGCATGACGGCGCGCCTGGATGCGCTCACCATGCCGGAGTTCCTGGGCGCCCGGTTCGGATCGCCCTTCCTCAAGTTTGCCTCGGCGCTCGTGATCTTCATCTTCCTGGTGCCCTACTCCGCGTCGGTATACCAGGGGCTCTCCCTCCTCTTCGAGATGAACCTGGGGATCCCGTATGGCCTCGCCGTTGGTTTTCTAGCCTTCCTGACCGGGGTGTACCTGATCATGGGGGGATACCTCGCGCTTGCGGTCACGGACTTCCTGCGCGGGATTATCGAGCTGGCCGGTGTGGTGGTGATGGTGCTCTTCGTGGTGCACCTCGCGGGCGGGATGAGCATGACCGTGAGCGTGCTCTCGCGACCGGAGATGGCGCCGGCGCTGAGTGCCGCCGGGCCGTTCCCCGGGTGGGTGGTGTTGTGGTCGCTGGTGTTCGTGACGAGCGTCGGGCCATGGGGCCTTCCCCAGATGGTCCAGAAGTTCTACTCGATCAAGAGCGAGGCCGATGTGAAGCGGGCGATGGTCGTGGCATCCGCGTTCGCGCTCGTCCTCTCGTTCGGTGCTTACTTCACAGGGGCGCTCACGCACCTGTTCTACTACACGCCGGTGGAAGGCGTGCCGGCTCCCGCGGGCATGACCCCGGTGCCGGAGAATCTTGACGACCTGATGCCGCACTTCCTCACGCACTACGTGCCCGCGTGGGTGTCGATGGTGATCCTGCTCCTGGTCTTCTCGGCATCGATGTCGAGCCTGTCCTCGCTCGTCCTGGTCTCCAGTTCGGCGATCGCGGTGGACCTGTACGCGGGGTTGCGCAGGGATGCATCCAAGGAGAGCATCATGCTCTTGATGCGCGTGCTGTGTGGCGTCTTCGTCGCGATCTCGCTTGTGATGGCGCTGAAGAAGGTCGATTTCATCGTGAACCTGATGGTGATCTCGTGGGGCGCGCTCGCGGGCGCGTTTCTCGCACCCTATTGCTTCGGGCTCTTCTGGAAGCGCACTTCTAAGGCTGGGGCGATTGCCGGGATGGTGTCGGGCCTGGCCACGATGGTGCTGATCTACTCGAAGTATGGGGGCCCCGGCGTGCCGGTGGCCGGTGCGATGGGCATCGTGGTGCCGGTGATCGTCGTGCCGCTGGTCAGCCTGCTGACGCCGCCACCGGATCGGGAGATCCTGGATCGGGCGTTCGGGGAGGCTGCGGAGCCGACGGCGCCCGAGGCGGAGATGGTAGAAGTGTAGCCTCGGGGGCGACGAGTGATGGTCGCGGGAGCGCTCGCGGCGTGGGCAGGGAGCGTGGGCACAGGCCCCCTCCCTGCCCTTCTTGTTGTTGGAGGGGGTGCGCCCGGGTGTGTGGGTGAGCGGCGAGCGAGTGCAGTTTCGAGAGGGTGTCCGGCCCGGACACGCGCTCTCAGGGAGCGCGGCCAGCGCGACGCTTCGCATGCTGGGGATGGGTAAAGATCGGCGCGCGAAGTGGCATGGTGGCCCGGCGACCGCGGGGCGTTGGGGCTGGAGGGGGCACGGGGCGCGTTTCACGTGAAACGTGGGCCGAGCCCTGCCGGGGGGCCATCGGTGAAGGATGGGTGGCATACGAGGGCAGAAGGTGGGGCCCCATCAGGCGCCTCCGGGAGAGCCGCGCGTTGCCCCCTCCCTGCGTCGGGCGCGATGCCGGATGCTAGGAAAGCCTGCGGTGGTCGCCGCTCCGCATCGGTCGCCTCCATGCGGGGTATGCTGGCCGGCGCGCGGGCGGAGGAGCGAGCTGCATCCTGGGGTTTGAACTCCCGCGGGGGAACGCGAGCAACCGCCGGGGGCTCGCGTCCCTCGGAATCCCAAGGGGTTCGGCCCCGAGGTTGACAAGGGAGCGGGCGGGCGGTAAAATGAAGGGCAGGAATGCGGCGGCATCCGCGCCGCCCTCGCGCGTTTGGGGCGTTTCACGTGAAACCGCCCCGTGGACGGAATATGCCACGAGTCATCGCCGTAGTCAACCAGAAGGGCGGGGTCGGCAAGACAACCACCGCCGTGAATCTTTCCGCATGCCTTGCATCCCAGTCACGGCGTGTCCTCCTCATCGACAGTGATCCGCAGGGAAACGCCACCAGCGGGCTCGGCGTGGGGAAGGCGCACCTCCGTCAATGCATCTATGATATCCTGATCAACGACGCAGCCGTCCCCGACGTGGTGCTGCACACAGAGGTGGAGAACCTGGATCTCGTGCCGGCGACCATCAACCTCGCGGGCGCGGAGATCGAATTGGTCGCCGAGATGTCGCGCGAGGTGCGTCTTCGCAACGCCCTCGACGCGGTCCTGGACAGCTATGACTACATCCTGATCGACTCCCCACCCTCGCTTGGCCTGATCACGCTCAACGTGCTCGCCGCGGCGCGATCCGTCCTCATCCCGATCCAGTGCGAGTACTACGCGCTCGAGGGGATCACCCAGCTCATGAACACGGTGCAGATGGTTCGGAAGCACCTGAACAAGAGCCTGGCCCTCCTCGGCGTCGTCCTGACGATGCACGACTTCCGCACCCGAATCTCCAACGAGGTGATCCGCGAGGTGCGAGGCTACTTCAAGGGGAGCGTCTTCCAGACCATCATCCCCCGGAACGTCAAGCTGAGCGAGGCGCCCAGTCACGGCCAGCCGATCCACATCTATGACCCCCGGTCTCGTGGGGCCGAAGCGTATGCGCAGCTCGCCACGGAGGTAATGCGAATTGCAGAAGAGAGCACTCGGTAAAGGGCTGGATGCCCTGTTCCACAGTAACCCTCCCGAGGCGGAGATGGCTCAGGGGAGCGTGTCTCTGGTTCCGACCGCGAGTATACGGGCCAACCCCTACCAGCCTCGCGGCGAGATGGACCCGGAGCGTCTGGCGGAACTGGCCGAGTCGATCCGCGCTCATGGCGTTCTGCAGCCACTCGTCGTTCGCCCGCACAAAGAGGGCTACGAGCTCGTGGCCGGGGAGCGCCGCTTCCGGGCATCGCAGGCCGCCGGCCTGGAAGAGGTGCCGGTCATCATCCGCGAGTGCACCAACCGGGAGATGCTCGAGCTGGCCCTGATCGAGAATATCCAGCGCGAGGATATCAATGCCATCGATGCCGCCATTGCCTTTCGCCGACTTATCGATGAGTTCGGGCTCACGCAGGAGGAAGTCGCGGCTCGCGTGGGCAAGTCACGGCCGGCGGTGGCCAACACGCTCCGCCTTCTCAACCTTCCGCCCGCCATCCGGCAGCGGGTGGCCTCGGGCGAGCTCTCCGAGGGCCACGCGCGTGCTCTCCTCGGACTCGAGGCCGCTCCGGATGCTCAACTGGCCCTCGCTGACCGCATCCTCGCGGAGCACCTGACCGTGCGGGACACGGAGAAGCTGGTCCGGCAGGGCGCAGAGCAGAGACGGGCCCCCGACACTCCCCCCCCGGCGCCGCGTGATCCCTACATCACCAAGATTGAGGAGCATCTCCAACGCTACTTCGGCACCCGCGTCTCCATCACACGCAACGGTGAGCGGGGGGCGATTCGCATCGACTTCTACGATCAGGAACAGTTTGAGCGAATCCTCGAACTGCTCACGACCACGTAACGCCCCGTAACTCCCACGTTTCGCGTCCACCAGGCTGCGTGATCAGAACGGGCATCACTTCGTGCCCGTTCGCGTTCTCCGCGGCGGCTGGCATGCGGCCGTGTTCAGCTACCCCGCCGCGCCTTCTGGCTGAAAGTGCCCCTCGTCTCATGCCTTGCCTCCGGGCACGGCGACCCTGCTCTGCCAGGAGTGCCCCTGCCCCTCCCGCGAGCGGCGCGGGAGGGCAGCAAGTGCCCTCTCTGTTCCAGGGGTCGGACCGAAGTGCCCGTCGATGACCACACCGCGAAAAGCCGGCCCGCGTGCCACCGTTGGCCTGCAGCCACAGCGCCTGGCGCCTGAGACCGATCGCCGTCCACGCCCCCTGCTCTGGCCCGGAAACTGCTCCGAAGAGCTGGATGACAGGGGGTGACTCTGGCATGGACCCGGCCCGCATCCGCTTGCGCGACCTTTCCCGCCGGAGGACCCCCGCCCGCCGCGGGACCCAGAGATGAGCGCCCGGCGGCTGGAGTGAGACGAAAGGAGAAAGCTCGATGCAGATCAACACCCGAACGCTTGCCTCGATGCGTCTCTCGCGCGCGCTGGCGCTTGGGGCGGCGGTGCTGTGGGCGGCCGGCTGCGGTGATGCCCTCGACTCGGTCGATGGCAACGGCACGCCGCCTCCCACCGGCGGCACGGAGTTCCGGGCTACCCTCAGAGGAACCCAGGAGGTGCCCGCCGTGGACACCCTCGCCAGTGGGACGGCCAGTGCGATCCTGAGCGCCGACCAGTCTACCCTGACGGTCAACCTGCAGACCCAGAACCTGAGCAACGTTCAGCTGGCCCACATCCACGTCGCCCCGGTAGGGCAGAACGGTCCGATCATTCTGCCCCTCTACGATGCGGCGACCGATGGTGCGTTCCCCGCTACCCTCAGCCGAGTGGTGACGGCGGCGGACCTCCAGCCCCAGCCGGCGGCGGGCGTTACCACTTTCGCAGATGCAGTGCAGGCGATCCTCAGCGGACGTACCTATATCAACGTTCACACCCAGCAAAACCCGAACGGCGAGATCCGCGGGCAGTTGGGTCCGATATCACTGCGCGCTGTGCTATCCGGCGATAACGAGGTGCCCCCGGTCACCTCTCCCGCGGCTGGCAACGCGGATGTCGTGCTCAATGGCTTGCAGTCTCAGGTGCAGGTGGTCTTGACGACGTCCGGACTCCAGAACGTCCTCGCGGCGCATATCCATGTTGGCGCGGCCGGCGAGGAAGGCGGGATCATCCTCCCGCTGTACGATGCGAGCACCGACGGGGCGTTTCCTGCAGTTCTCAGCCGGGTGGTGACGGCGGCCGATCTCCAGGCGCAGCCCGCGGCCGGCATCATAAACTTCAACGATGCCATCAACGCCATCCTGAGCGGAAACACGTATGTGAACGTACATACCCAGCAGAACCCGGATGGCGAGATCCGTGGGCAAATCACCCCGTAGTGCTCTTCTCGAGGGGAGGGCAACCGGAGCATGCCCAGCCCTCCCCTTTCCCCAATAGGCCCAACATATACGGCCGCTCGGTGAACACCCCCCGATATATAGTGATCAGAGAGAGGAAGAAAGCCCGTCGAGCAGCGAAGAGGCGTGCGCCCGCGGGACGCTGCGAAGGCCTTTTCCGGAGCGGCGAAGGCGCGGGCCGCCTGCGCGGAGCACGAGCGGACGGGGTTACTTGGGGCAGCGGCGCAGTCTCTCGCGGCGCCCGAACAGCTCCACGAGGCTGCGTCTGTGTGATCGGCGGCGCTGGAAGGGAGCCCGCATTCGAATCGCGCGCGCGTTCAGACCGGCGGCTTCCAGGGCGCGGTCCCACCTCTCAAAATGACGCACGGCGGCGGCAAAGAGGGTGATGTAGCTGGCCTGCGCCTCCTTCGAGTTGAGCCGGACTCCCTGGGCGGCGAGGGCCCGCAGGCCGGCGACGATCCGCTCCTCATCCCAGCGCCGGTAGCGTCGAATGGAGTCGTAATCGAGACCGGCCGCCTCGATAGCGGCTTGCCAGCTCCCAAAGCCACGGGGCTTCGTGGCTGCGGCAGCGAGTTGGGGATCCACCTTCTCGCTGACGTTGCGCCAGCTCAGGTCCGCGTTCTGCCGGTGCAGCTCGACGATTCGGGCGATGATTCGCGCTCGGCTCCAGGCACGATACTTGCGGATCTCATCGTACGAAAGCCCGGCAAACTCCACGGCACTTCGCCAAGAGCCAAAGTGGCGCGTCGCCGCCCGGAGCAGCGAGGGTTGAGTCTCAGCCATGCTGCTGTAGTTCAGCTCGCCGCCAGACGCGTACAACTGCAGGATCTCCATCGCGATGTCATCTCTTGTCCACCGGCGCATGTCACCCGCCATTTCCGCCAAAGCAGAGACAGACAGCAAACGTTGAGGCCTACCAAAGTGGTGCGCCATTATAGCACAGCGTATGCTTTGGTGTAAAGCCCCCGGAGCTTCCCCCGGTTGGGGGACGAGCTCACGCTCCCGGGTCTGGGAACCCCAGGCCTGGAATAGCGCCCCTCTTTGGAGCCCCCACGAGTGAGCCCTGCGGTCGCACTGATCTCGATGCCGAAAGCCCTCCCCGCCCCCGCCGCGCGGGTGGTCATCTCGATGGCAAAGAGGCCGCCGCACCCATCCCTGGGAGCTCCTACATCCCCATCCGCGTCGCTCCATTCACTTGTGACATTGCCGCCCGGGGCCGGACGGCCGGCCAGGATCTCCCCGTTGGGGGCACATTGCGACAGCGAAGCCGGGGGTGAAGGCGCCGAACCTGCCGTCCGCAGGCGCTCGCCGCGGCGCCGTGAGAAGGGGTTGCGCCGCGGAATGCACATTTTGTAAGGATCTCTTGTTGACAAATACTCTCCCGCGTGTTATACTCTGCACTCGGGCACGCGGGAAGTGTCAACTCGGAGTGTGCCTGCCAAACAGAGCAACCAACGCGCTCACGTGCTTTCATGACGTGTGCCGCGTATTCGATAGTGTCCGCGCCGCCGGGCACGTCGTGATAGGGGGCTGGGATACAGGAAGAGTCGGTTTCCCTACAGCGGTAACGTCGGACGATCCGCCGCCACGTGACGTGGAATGCCAGCCCCTCCTATGCCCGAGGGGTTTTTTCATGCCGCCTCTCGCGCCTGGTTCACGGAAGCTTGAGGGGCGCACTAAAGAGAGGGCAGCTTCAGGACGCAAAGGGTTGGCCAACCGAAAGCGTTCGGAGGAATGCCGCGCCGGGTTCGCGAGCCCGGCGTGTTTGGGAAGAGACTAGAAGCACCTGAGGGAGAAGAGGAGTTCATGCCAACGATCAGCCAGCTCGTACGTAAAGGGCGAAGCAAGGCCGAGGCAACATCCAAGTCGCCGGCGCTCAAGGGCGATCCCCAGCGGCGTGGTGTGTGCCTCAGCGTGAAGACGCAGTCGCCCAAGAAGCCGAACTCGGCCCTGCGCAAGATCGCCCGCGTGCGCCTGACCAACGGCGTCGAGGTAACCGCCTACATCCCCGGCATCGGGCATAATCTGCAGGAGCACTCGGTGGTGCTCGTTCGTGGAGGCCGCGTCAAGGACCTTCCGGGCGTCCGCTACCACATCGTCCGCGGCACGCTGGATGCTGCCGGCACCCGCGACCGGAAGCAAGGCCGCTCGAAGTACGGCACGAAGAAAGCAAAGTAATCTACACAGCGCAGCGCGTGAGGCGCGATGGCCCCGCGAGCGGGAGAGCCGCCGGTCCCGGCCAGCTGGTCCCCTGCCGGCTTCATCGCGTGCCGCACGGCGGAACACGGGCTGCGAGCCACGTTTGAGGAGGAACGAATGCCCAGAAAAGGTCCTGCGCCCAGGCGCGAAATCCTTCCAGATCCGGTTTACCACAACGTGTTGGTGGCGCGCTTCATCAACCGCCTCTTTATTGATGGCAAGAAGAGCGTCGGCGAGCGTATTTTCTATGGCGCGCTTGATCAGATCCGCGACCGCAGTGGGAAGGATCCGGTGGAGATCTTCGAGCAGGCAGTCAGGAATACCATGCCGGCGGTCGAGGTGAAGTCGCGCCGCGTGGGTGGATCGACGTATCAGGTGCCGGTTGAGGTGCGACCTGCGCGCCGCGAGACGCTCGCGATCCGTTGGCTGATCACGAACGCCCGGCGGCGGGGTGGCCGGACCATGGTGGATAAGCTTGCTGGTGAGCTGCTGGATGCTGCTCAGGGCCAGGGTGCCTCGGTGAAGAAGCGCGAGGATACGCACCGCATGGCCGAGGCCAACAAGGCCTTTGCTCACTATCGTTGGTAGATTCGGGATGTGGCCGGATGATCGTCAGGGCGCCGGGAGGAGTGCCCGCAAGCGCGGGTACTGGCGTGCCGGACGCGGCAGCGAGATCGCTGCCTGCCGACGGCGCTTGCCGCTGCCTCTGTCACGCTGGCACACCGCTGCGTGCGCGTTCGCCCTTGCTGCACTGCTGTGCACTGGTGGAGCATCCGAGTAGCGGGCCCGGAATGAAGGTGGGGGATTGGTAATGGCACGGGAGTTTCCGCTCGAGAAAACCAGGAATATTGGCATAGCGGCGCATATCGATGCAGGGAAGACGACGACGACCGAGCGCATCCTTTTCTACACGGGGCGCGTTCATCGCATCGGTGAGGTGGATGAGGGCGCCGCGACGATGGACTGGATGGTCCAGGAGCAGGAGCGCGGAATCACCATCACTTCCGCCGCGACCACCTGTCACTGGCGTGATCATCGCATCAACATCATCGATACGCCCGGACACGTGGACTTCACCGTCGAGGTGGAGCGCAGCCTGCGGGTTCTCGATGGCGTTGTCGCGATCTTCTGCGCCGTCGGAGGAGTTCAGCCGCAGTCGGAGACCGTCTGGCGCCAGGCGAATCGCTACAACGTGCCCCGGATCGCGTTTGTCAACAAGATGGATCGCACCGGCGCTGACTTCTTCAGCGTGGTGGAACGGATGCGCGAGCGCCTCGGCGCGAACGCGGTGCCCGTGCAGATCCCCATCGGGGCCGAGGGCAACTTCCGTGGGGTCATCGACCTCATTGAGATGCGCGCCACCATCTACCTCGATGAGCTGGGCACCGAGAGCGAACAGTCGCAGATCCCGGATGAGCTTCAGGCCAAGGCGGAAGAGTGGCGCCAGAAGATGATCGAGGCGGTCGCCGACGCCGATGACGTCGTCATGGAGAAGTATCTTGAGGGGGAGGAGATCACCGCCGAGGAGATCCGGCGCGCTTTGCGCAAGGGAACGCTGGATAATCTGCTTGTGCCCGTGCTCACCGGGTCGGCGTTCAAGAACAAGGGCGTGCAACCCCTGCTCGACGCCGTGGTGGATTACCTCCCCTCCCCCAGCGATGTGGAGGCGGTTGTCGGCGCCGATCCCAAAACGGAGGAGCCGGTTGTCCGGAAGCCGAGTGATGACGAGCCGTTTACGGCGCTCGCCTTCAAGATCATGGCGGACCCCTATGTGGGCCGGCTGACCTTCTTCCGTGTCTATTCGGGCACGATGAAGAAGGGGTCCTACGTCTACAACGCCAACCGCGGCCGGCGCGAGCGCCTGGGGCGCATCCTGCGCATGCACGCCAACCACCGAGAGGATGTGGAGGCCGTGTCGTCCGGAGATATCGCCGCCGCCGTCGGCCTGGGCGATACTGCCACGGGCGATACGCTCTGCGCTGAGGGTGCCCCCGTCCTGCTGGAGTCGATCCAGTTCCCGGATCCCGTGATCCATATCGCTATCGAGCCCAAGACGAAGGCCGACCAGGACAAGATGGCGGTGGCGCTGGCGCGGCTCACGAACGAGGATCCCACCCTCAAGACGCGTACCGACGAGGAGACAGGGCAAACCGTCGTTTCGGGGATGGGCGAGCTCCACCTGGAGATTATCCGCGACCGTCTGCTGCGCGAGTTCAAGGTAGATGCGAACGTGGGCAAGCCGCAGGTGGCCTACAAGGAGGCCATCCGGAAGAAGGTCCAGGTCGAGGGGCGTTACGTGCGTCAGACGGGCGGGCGCGGCCAATACGGACACGTATGGCTCGAGCTGGAGCCGATGGAGGCCGGGAGCGGCTTTGAGTTTGTGAATAAGATCGTGGGCGGCGTGGTCCCCAAGGAGTACATCCCGGCCGTCGAGGCGGGCGTGAAGGAAGCCCTCGAGACGGGCGTGGTCGCGGGCTATCCCGTGATCGACGTGCGCGCGACGCTCTACGATGGCTCCTACCATGAGGTCGACTCCTCGGAGATGGCCTTCAAGATTGCCGGTTCCATGGCGGTGAAGAACGGCGTGATGAAGGCGCAGCCGATCATCAAGGAGCCGGTGATGGCCGTTGAGGTCGTGACCCCTGCGGAGTACATGGGGGATGTCATGGGTGATCTCAACGCCCGCCGTGGGAAGATCTCCGGCATGGAGCCGGGTTCGGGGGGCACCCAGGTGATCCGCGCCCAGGTGCCGCTGGCTGAGATGTTTGGCTACGCGACCGTGATCCGCTCCATGACGCAGGGGCGCGCGTCGTATGCCATGGAACCGTCGCACTACGATGAAGTGCCGCGCTCTCTCGCGGACGAGATCATCGCCAAGGCGCAGGGAAGGTGATGCATCTCTGCCGCGGAGACGGCAGGATGCCTGCGATTCAGACTTCGGGTTCGGGAAGCGAGGCCAAGCGCAGCGACGTGGCCCCTAGCCCGGGCTCGAGAAACACAGAGGGCGGCGGCCCGGCGATCGCCTGCCAGGCTGCCGGCCGAAGCCAAGCCGAGACGCGTCGCGCGCCGGCCGATCCCGAGCAGGAACCCGGGATGGCACGCGCCGGCCGGGCCGGCAACAATGAGGAGGAGTTATAACGATGGCGAAGGCGAAATTTGAGCGAACGAAGCCGCACGTTAACATTGGTACCATTGGCCACGTTGACCACGGGAAGACTTCGCTCACCGCAGCGATTACCAAAGTGCTGGCATTTGCCAAGCTGGCGAACTTCCAGGCCTACGATGCGATCGACGGCGCTCCCGAGGAGCGCGAGCGCGGCGTCACGATCAACATCTACCATGCCGAGTACGAGACCGAGACGCGCCATTACGCGCACGTCGACTGCCCGGGCCACGCCGACTACATCAAGAACATGATCACCGGCGCCGCGCAGATGGACGGCGCTATCCTCGTCGTCTCCGCCGCTGACGGCCCGATGCCGCAGACGCGCGAGCACATCCTCCTGGCCCGCCAGGTTGGCGTTCCCTACATCATCGTCTTCCTGAACAAGGCCGACATGGTGGACGACCCCGAGCTTCTCGAACTGGTCGAGCTCGAGGTGCGCGACCTGCTCAGCAAGTACGACTTCCCCGGCGATGACACCCCGATCATCACCGGCTCGGCGCTCAAGGTGCTCGAGCTGCCGGATGACAATAGCCTGATGCGCGGCGGCAACGAGTGGGCCGACAAGATCTGGGAGCTGATGGACGCGGTCGATAGCTACATCCCAGAGCCCCAGCGCGATGAGGACATGCCCTTCCTCATGCCCGTCGAGGACGTCTTCACCATCACCGGACGCGGCACGGTCGTCACCGGTCGCGCGGAGCGCGGCGTGCTCAAGCCGGGCGACACCGTCGACATCGTCGGCCTCAAGCCCGAGATCAAGACCACCGTCTGCACGAGCATGGAGATGTTCCGCAAGGTACTTGATGAGGTGCGCGCGGGCGACAACGCTGGCCTCCTCCTGCGCGGCGTGTCGCGCACGGACGTGGAGCGCGGTATGGTCATCGCCAAGCCGAAGAGCATCACCCCGCACACCAAGTTCGAAGGTCAGGTGTACGTGCTCACGAAGGAAGAGGGCGGTCGCCACACCCAGTTCTTCTCCGGCTACCGGCCGCAGTTCTACTTCCGCACCACCGACGTCACCGGCACGCTCACGCTCCCCGAGGGGGTCGATATGGTCATGCCCGGCGACAACGTCACGATTGTGGGCGAGCTGATCCAGCCAATCGCCATGGAAGAGGGCCTTCGCTTCGCCATCCGTGAGGGCGGTCGCACGGTCGCCTCTGGCGTGGTGTCGAAGATCCTGGAATAAGAGGAAGGCGCACGATGAGACAATCAGCCAGACGGGACAAGATCCGGATCCGTCTCAAGGCATACGATCACAAGGTTCTGGATCAGTCCGCGGAGCGCATCGTGCAAACGGCGCGGCGAAGTGGCGCCCGGATCTCCGGTCCGGTGCCCCTCCCCACGGAGACCAACCGCTACACGGTTATCCGGTCGCCGTTCATCGACAAAGAGTCGATGGAGCACTTTGAGATGCGCACGCACAAGCGTCTGATCGACATCCTGGACCCGGCTCCAAAGGTCATCGATGCCCTGATGCATCTGGATCTACCCAGCGGCGTGGATATCGAGATCAAGCTGTAGATCTCACGTGTGGCTTGAACCCGGTGTGAGGGCGGTTCGCTGCCCTCACACCCCCACACGTGTGCTACAACGAGAGGAGACGGGCGATGGCAAAAGCGATCTTGGGAATCAAGCGAGGGATGACCCAGATTTTCGATGACCAGGGGAATATCGTCCCGGTGACGGTCATCGAGAGTCAGCCATCGGTCGTTGTACAGAAGAAAACGGTCGAGAAGGATGGCTATCTGGCCCTCCAGCTTGGATTTGGGGAAGTGAAGGAACGCCGGTTGACGCGACCGCTGCGCGGGCACTACGCCAGGGCGCGGGTGACTCCCCGCCGCTGGCTGCGCGAAGTGCGGGTGGACAGCGTGGAAGGCGTCAATGTTGGCGATGAGATTACGGTCTCGATCTTCGAGGCCGGCGAGCATGTTGCGGTGACCGGAGTCTCCAAGGGCAAGGGGTTCCAGGGAGTGGTGAAGCGGTTCCACTTCGGTGGCGGGCCCCGAACTCACGGCTCCATGATTCACCGCAAGCCGCAGTCTGCTGGCGCGACTGATGCCGCCCGGATCTTCAAGGGTACGAAGAGGCCGGGGCATATGGGCCACGAGCAGGTCACTGTCAAGGGCCTCTCGGTTGTCCGCGTGGATGCCGAGCGCAACCTGCTGCTCGTGCGCGGCGCGGTGCCTGGCCCGAACGGCAACCTGGTGATGGTGCGAGGAGAATAGCCGATGCCTACCATCAATATCGTCGATATGGAAGGCCAAAAGGTCGGTGACCTCGCCTTGCGCGACGACTTCTTCGGGGTCACTCCGAACGAGAGCGTGATGCACCAGGCCGTGGTCACCTATCTGGCCAATCAGCGGCAGGGAACGCACGACACGCTGTCGCGCTCGGAAGTGGCCGGCGGCGGGCGCAAGCCCTACCGGCAGAAGGGGACCGGCCGGGCCCGTCAGGGCACCATCCGCGCCCCCCAGTACCGGCATGGCGGCGTCGTCTTCGGTCCGCATCCGCGCGACTATCGCAAGGCGCTGCCGAAGAAGATGAAGCGGTTGGCAATCGCCTCCGCCTTCTCCACGCGGGTGGCGGCGGGCGATGTGGTCGTCGTGGATGAGATCAACGTCCAGGAGATCAGCACCAAGCGCATGGTCGACTTCCTCGGCCGCCTGGAGGCAACCGGGAAGGTGCTCGTGATCCTGGCGAAGCAGGACCCTGTCATCTGGAAGTCCTCGCGCAACATCCCGGGAGTCAAGGTCACCGTGGCGCCGAACGTCTCCACGTATGACCTCCTCTGGGCCGACAAGATCATCATGGACCGTGGCGGCGCGGATCGCTTCCCCGCTGGGGAGGAGCAAGGGGAATGAAAAACCCGTATACGATCATCCAAAGCCCCGTGGTCACCGAGAGGTCGGTCAGCGCGACCGAGGACGGGAAGTACACGTTTAGGGTGAACCCGGATGCGAACAAGATTGAGATCCGGGAAGCGATTGAGCAAATCTACCCGAACGTGCATGTGGTCAAGGTGAACACGGTATCGGTGCGCGGCAAGAGCTATCGGCTCGGGCGCGTGAAGCGCGGCAAGCGGCCGGACTGGAAGAAGGCGATTGTCACCCTCCGTCCGGGTGAGAAGATCGAGATCTTCGAGGGCGTGTAGGAGCGCCTCGGGGCGCTCGTAGATCATGGCTGCGCGCGGCGAGGGCGGCAGGCGGCCGCCGCCGCGGGCGCCGTCCGGAGTCGTGGCGGGGGGCACGGCGCTTTGCTCGTTCGCAAGAGGGCCGGCCTGCCCCCGCGACCCAATCGCGCCGGATCGGACTGGCGCAGATTGGCGGAATGTGGTATAATACGTGTCTGTTGCGACCAGCCGGAATGCCGGCACCGGGACGGTGCCCTCTGGACTCCCTCCAGGAGGCGCGGGGTCCCAGGGAGCGACGAGGCCGATAAGCCCGCAGGCAATGCG
Source organism: Armatimonadota bacterium (assembly GCA_012841485.1). The sequence goes on along the minus strand of DUUU01000120.1, from coordinate 7,607 downwards.
AGCGAGCCCGGCCGCGGGAAGATGAGAGCGATGGCTCCTTTTCAGCGGTGGACTCGGCAGCGAGTGCGGGTAAGGTGAGTGGGATTGTTGGTCAAGGGTAAACGGGTATTGGTGTAGGCGATACGACCGAAGAAGCTTCGGTGCGTCGCGGCTTTGTAAGCAGCATTCGTGCTCTTCTACGGTTCGTCTCCTCCTGCCCGCGCCCCACCCACCCTTTGATCGCAGCCCGTTGGTTTCAGCGTATCACGTCAGGCCGTTACCTTCGGCGGCGGCGCTTGCGCCTAGCAGGTAGGCCACTGGCCCGGAGCGTGGTTGCGAATACCCGCGTGCTGAGATCGTGACTATGGCCATGGAGAGAATAGAATGGCGTTGAAACAGTTCAAGCCGACGACGCCCAGCCGTCGGTACATGGTGACGCCCTCGTTTGAGGAGATCACCAAGAGTAAGCCCGAGAAGTCGCTGACGAAACCCCTCAAGAAGAGCGGCGGCCGGAATGCGCAAGGTCGGGTCACTACCCGCAACCGCGGTGGTGGCCACAAACGCGCCTACCGCATCATTGACTTCAAGCGACGCAAGGATGGTGTGCCCGCCCGAGTGGCGGCGATCGAGTACGATCCAAACCGTTCGGCGCGCATCGCCCTGCTCCACTACGCGGATGGCGAGAAGGCCTATATCCTGGCACCGCTCGAGCTGAAGGTGGGCGACCAGGTCGTGTCCGGTGCGGATGCCGATATTCAGCCCGGCAACTGCCTGCCACTGCGCAACATCCCCGTGGGCACCCTGGTGCATGCGGTGGAGCTGCACATCGGCAAGGGCGCGCAGATCGGGCGCAGCGCGGGCGCCGCTATCCAGCTGATGGCCAAGGAGGGCGACTACGCCACGATTCGCTTGCCATCGAGCGAGATGCGCCGGGTTCACCTGCAGTGCCGCGCTACCGTGGGCCAGGTGGGCAACGTGGACCATGAGAACGTGACTTCTGGCAAGGCGGGACGCGCGCGCTGGAAGGGGCGCCGCCCCGAGGTGCGTGGCGTCGTGATGAACCCGCGCGACCATCCCCACGGCGGTGGCGAGGGCAAGTCCCCGATCGGCAAGCCCGGTCCGGTCTCGCCAACGGGTGTGCCGGCCCTGGGTTACAAGACCCGGCGCCGAAAGAGCACGGATAAGTTCATCGTCAAGCGGCGGAAGTAGTTGCCGGAGCTGGAAGCACCGCCCGTAAAGGCCGCGGTGCTTCCAGGGTAGGTACACTGAGGAGGAAGACTGCATGCCACGGTCGCTCAAGAAGGGACCCTATGTTGAGGCGCGGTTGATGGAGCGGATCGAGCGCATGAATGCGCGCGGCGAGAAGCGGATCGTAAAGACGTGGTCGCGCCGCTCTACCGTGTTCCCGCAGATGATCGGGCACACCATCGCGGTACATGACGGCCGCAAGCACGTTCCGGTCTATATCACCGAGAATATGGTGGGCCACAAGCTCGGGGAGTTTGCTCCGACGCGGTTCTTCCGCGGCCACGGTCATCACACCGAGCGGAGCACCGCGCTCAAGTGAGAGGGAGTGCGCGGGCACGGAAGCGTCGGGATTCCGCGCGCACTCCAGTTGGTAGAGGGAAGATGGAAGCGAAAGCGATTGCCAAGTTTGTGCACATATCGCCGCGCAAGGCGCGCTTTGTGATGGACGCGGTTCGCGACCGAGACGTAGACGACGCTCTCGGCCTGCTGGACAACATCCCCAACAAGGCGGCAGCGCTCATCGGCAAGGTGGTGCGCTCGGCGGCAGCGAACGCCGAGAACAACCACGCGATGAACCGGGATGAGCTGCGCATCGCGCGCTGCTTCGTGGATGGGGGGCCGGCCGGCGGCCGACAGCTCCGTATCCAGCCACGGGCTCGCGGCCAAGCCTATCGCATCCGCAAGCGCCTGAGCCATATCACGGTCGTCGTCACCGACGAACCGCGGCCCAGGGCCGGGAGCAAGCCTCGCCGGCGCTAGCCGAGCGCGGAAGGGAGAAGCTGTGGGACAGAAAGTCAATCCGATTGGACTCCGCGTCGGCATTATCCGCGACTGGGAGAGCAAGTGGTTCGAACGCAAGAAGAACTACGGCGACCTTCTGATCGAGGATACGCGGATTCGCCGGCATATCAAGGGGAGCTTCCCCGCGGGGAGCATCTCTAAGATCGAGATCGAGCGCTCCGCCAACCGCGTGCGCATCACGATCCACACCGCCAAGCCGGGGATTGTGATCGGCCGCGGAGGCAAGGGCGTCGATGACCTGCGCGCCCGCCTGGAACGCCAGACGCGCAAGCAGGTGAGCATCAACATCCAGGAGATCCGACGCGCGGACCTCGATGCGCAGCTGGTGGCCGAGAACATCGCCGTCCAGATCGAGAAGCGCATCGCCTTCAAGCGCGCCATGCGCCAGGCGCTCATGCGCGCCATGAAGTCGGGCGCCAAGGGGATCAAGATCACCACGTCCGGACGCCTCGCCGGCTCGGAGATGGCCCGTCGCGAGACGTACAAGGACGGCAAGATTCCGCTGCACACGCTGCGCGCCGATATCGATTACGGCTTCTATGAGGCCGCAACCACCTACGGCAACATCGGAATCAAGGTGTGGATCTACCGGGGTGAGGTTCTCCCGGATCGGCCTCGCGCGCAGGAGCGCATCGAGCCGGTCTATGAGGGGAGGAGGCGGCGCTAAGATGTTGATGCCCAAGAAAGTGAAGTACCGCAAGGTGCAGCGCGGCTCGCGCGCGGGCAAGGCGACTTCTGGCAACTTTGTCGCGTTCGGCCAGTACGGCCTCCAGGCGATGGAGAACTGCTGGATGACCAACCGCCAGATCGAGGCGGCCCGCGTGGCGATGACCCGCCATATCCGCCGCGGTGGCCAGGTGTGGATCCGGGTCTTCCCCGACCATTCGGTGACGGCCAAGCCTGCCGAGACGCGCATGGGATCTGGGAAGGGCGCTCCCGATAAGTGGGTCGCCGTTGTCAAGCCGGGCCGCGTCCTGTTCGAGATGTCGGGTGTTGCCCCGGAGGTGGCCAAGGAGGCGATGCGCCTGGCGGCCCAGAAACTTCCGATTGAGACACGCTTCGTCACCCGAGAGGAGTTGGAGGGAGCGGAGAATGTCTAATAAGAGCATTCGCGCGTTGCGCGAGAAGTCGGATGTGGAGCTGGAGCAAGCGTTGCAGAGCGCGCGCGAGGCGCTCTATCGGCATCGCAGCGACCAGGCGTTGCGCCGGCTGGAGGATCCGAACGCCATCTCAAAGCGGCGCAAGGAGATCGCACGCATCCTCACCCTGCAGCGCGAGCGGCAGCTGGCCAAGGAGCAGAGCTAATGGCAGAGGTACCTGAGCAGGCAGCACCCCAGCGCCCGCTTCGAAAGGAGCGCGAGGGCCTGGTGGTGAGCGATAAGATGGATAAGACGGTTGTTGTCGCCGTCTCGCGCCGTGTGCGCCACCCGCTCTACGAGAAGACGATCACGCGCACTCGCAAATACATGGCGCATGATGAGGAGAACACGGCGCGCGTGGGCGACCGCGTGCGTATCATGGAGACGCGGCCCCTCAGCAAGCACAAGACGTGGCGCGTGGTTGAGGTGACGGAGAGAGCCAAATGATTGGACCTTATACACGCCTGAACGTCGCCGACAACTCCGGGGCGCGCGAGCTGTTGTGTGTTCGCGTGATGAAGGGCTCCAACGCCGCGTATGCCGGGATTGGCGATGAGATCATCGCCACCGTCAAATCCGCGACGCCGGGCGCCCAGGTGAAGAAGGGCGATATCGTTCGCGCGGTGGTGGTGCGCACGCGCCAGCCGTTCCGGCGGCCCGATGGCTCGCGGATCCGCTTTGATGATAACGCCGCGGTGGTGATCACGGACGCGCGGCTGCCCCGAGGCACGCGCATCTTCGGCCCGGTGGCGCGCGAGCTGCGCGACCGCGAGTTCATGCGGATCATCTCGCTGGCGCCAGAGGTACTCTAGCCGCGCGGGTATAGTGGACCGCGCTGCCCAGTCGGGCAGCACGGGCTGGTAGGAGTTGGACTGGATGAGAAGGCAACCTGAGAAGAAGCGAGGGACGCCCAAGAGCCTCTTTGTCCATAAGGGCGACCAGGTGGTGGTGCTCTCTGGCAAGGACGCCGGCAAGCGCGGCAAGGTGTTGGAGGCGCTGCCCCGCGAGAACAAGGTGATCGTCGAGGGCGTGAACATCGTCAAGCGCCACCAGAAGCCGCGCGGCCAGGTCACGACCAGGATTCAGGCGGGGATCATCGAGAAGCCGGCGCCGATGTGGGCGTCGAAGGTGATGGTGGTCTGCCCGGGGTGCGACGAGCCGTCCCGGGTGCAGCACCGCTTCCTTGAGAACGGGGAGAAGGTGCGCTGGTGCCGCGAGTGCAACAGCCCTATTGACGAGAAGTAGGGGGCCCGCACCCTGATTGCAGATTGGGGATTGTAGAGCCCCGCGCTGCGCGCGACGGGCAAGGCTGCAATCTCAATCTGCAATCGGTAGGGAGCGGCTCGGTCGGGAATCGAGCCGCGTGCGAGACCCCGGGAGGTTGGATACTTGGCAAGGCTCAAAGAGCAGTACCGAGAGCAGATTGCGCCGGCCCTGATCAAGGAGTTCCAGTACGAGAACGTGATGCAGGTGCCGAAGCTCGTGAAGATCGTGATCAACATGGGTGTGGGCCAGGCAACCCAGAACCCAAAACTGTTGGATGGCGCCGTTGAGGAGCTTACGGCCATTTCGGGCCAGAAGCCGATCATCCGCCGGGCCAAGAAGTCGATTGCCGCGTTCAAATTGCGCGCTGGCATGGCCGTCGGCACGAAGGTCACCCTGCGGGGTGACCGGATGTACGAGTTTCTGGATCGATTGGTGAACATCGCCCTCCCCCGCATTCGAGACTTTCAGGGGGTGTCGGCGCAGGGCTTCGACGGCCATGGAAACTACTCTCTCGGGCTGAAGGACCAGACGGTCTTCCCCGAGATCGATTACAGCCAGGTTGAGCGCGTTCGCGGCATGGACATCACCTTCGTGACCACGGCGAGCAGCGACGATGAGGCGCGCGCGCTTCTGCGGCACTTTGGTATGCCGTTCCGCGCGGCTTAACCTGACCCGTGTGAGGCTGTGCTCGTGGTGGCGCGCAGCGCGTCGGCGAGTAATTGCCCCCCACAAAGCACAGCAAGGAGGGAAACTACGTGGCGAAAAAGGCGCTCATAGAGAAAGCCGTGCGGCCGCCTAAGTTCAAGGTGCAACGCTATTACCGCTGCCGTCTCTGCGGGAGACCTCGCGCCTATATGCGCAAGTTCGGGATCTGTCGCATCTGCTTCCGGGAGATGGCCTCTCGTGGCCTGATCCCGGGAATCACGAAGTCGAGCTGGTAAAGGCAGAGGAGAGAAGATGGCAGTGACAACTGATCCCGTTGCGGACCTGCTAACGCGCATTCGAAACGCCAATCGGGCCAACCACGACCAGGTGGAGGTCCCGGCCTCGAAGCTGAAGCAGGAGATCTGCCGCATCCTTCAGGATGAGGGCTACATCAAGGGCTATGGCGTCTTCCGCGTCGGCGTCCACGATGTGATCCGGATTCAACTGAAGTACGGGCCACGCAAGGAGAAGGTCATTACCCAGCTCAAGCGCGTGAGCAAGCCGGGCCTGCGCATCTACCGGGGCAAGAGCGAGCTGCCGCGCGTGCTGGATAACCTGGGGATTGCCATTGTGAGCACCTCCCAGGGCGTGATGACTGACCGAGAAGCCCGCCGCCGCGGTGTCGGGGGCGAGGTTCTCTGCTACGTCTGGTAAGCCGCGCGGCCCGCGGATACGAGGCAGGGCGCCTGCCCGACCGAGCCGGAGGGGCGGCGCGTGCTTGCTTCCGTGATTGGAGATGATGTGCGGCCGCGCGGGCTCACCGTGCGACGCTGCATTGGGGATATGAGATGTCAAGAGTAGGGAGAAAACCGATACCGGTGCCCGCCGGGGTGGACGTGAAGATCGCCGACCGCGAGATCACGGTCAAGGGCCCCAAGGGGACGCTCTCTCACCAGCTCCCGCCTGACCTGATCGTCACCCGGGAAGACGGCCAGATCGTGGTCGACCGGCCGGACGATGAGAAGCTGCATCGGTGCCTCCACGGGTTGACGCGCACCTTGATCGCCAACATGATCGAGGGCGTCACCCAGGGCTACACCAAGACGCTGGAGATCCACGGCGTGGGCTACCGCGCGGCCAAGGCATCCGATACGCGGGTGACCCTGACGCTCGGCTTCGCTCACCCCGTCGAGGTGATTGCGCGCCCTGGGATTACCTTTGACGTGGAAGGCACGAACCGAGTCATCGTCAAGGGGATCGACAAGCAGATGGTCGGGCAGACGGCCGCGGAGATCCGCGCCGTGCGCAAGCCGGAGCCATATAAGGGCAAGGGCGTTCGCTACCTTGGCGAGGAAGTGCGCCTGAAGGCGGGCAAGACGGCCAAGGCTGCCAAGGGTGGCAAGTAGTAGGGGCGCGCTCCTCGTAAGCGCGCGCCCCGCTTGCGGGGCCGCCGCGGCGAGCGACCTACCATTGGGAGTACGAGGATGAGGATCAAGAGGACCTTGCGCGAGCGCCGTCACTTGAGCGTTCGCAAGAGGGTGCATGGGACGGCGGAACGCCCGCGCCTGGGCGTGTTCCGCTCCAGCAAGCACATCTATGCTCAGTTGATTGATGATGAGGTGGGCGCGACCCTGGCTGCGGCCTCGACGCTCGATCAGGAGTTCTCGCTTGAGGCCGGTTCCACGGCTTCCAAGGCGGCGGCCAAAGAGGTGGGACGCCTCGTTGCCAAACGCGCTGTCGAAAAGGGCATTAAGCGGGTCGTCTTTGACCGGGGCGGGTTCCTTTACCACGGACGGATCGCATCACTCGCCGACGGCGCGCGTGAGGGAGGACTGGATTTCTAGATGAGAAGAATCGATCCCAACACGCTATCGAACCTGGAAGAGCGGGTGGTGCGCATCAACCGGGTGGCGAAGACCTATAAGGGCGGGCGCACCCCGAGCTTCAACGTGCTCGTGGTGGTTGGCGATGGCAACGGACACGTCGGGGCCGGCATCGGGAAGGCAAGGGAAGTTCCCGAGGCGATCCGCAAGGGCGTGGAAGACGCCAAGAAGAACATCATCGCCATTCCCCGGGTTGCGACCACGATCCCGCACATGATCATCGGGCGAGCAGGTGCTTCCGAGGTCCTGCTGAAGCCGGCGTCTCCGGGCACGGGTGTGATTGCCGGCGGCGCGGTGCGCGCGGTGCTTGAAGCCGCGGGAGTGAGCGACGTGCTTAGCAAGTCGCTGGGCTCGGCCAACGCGATCAACACCGTGTGGGCGGCTATGGATGGCCTGCGCCGGCTCAAGCGCGCCGAGGAAGTGGCTCGCATGCGCGGGAAGAGCGCCGAGGAGCTGGTTCCGTGGCTGCGCGAGACGCGCCCCGCGGAGGCGGCCGAGGAAGTGGCTGAGGAGGCCGAGGCTGTTGCCGAAGAAGCTGCGCCTGCCGACGCGGCTGAGACGCCCGCGCCCGAAGCTGAGGCGGTGACCGCCGAGGCAGAGAAGGTTCCTGTGGAGGAAGCGGCGGAGGCCGCCGGTGAGGCGCCTG
>DUUU01000119.1 GCA_012841485.1 Armatimonadota bacterium | reverse complement strand
AGGCGGGGCGGCGCCGTGTGGCGCCTCGTCTGTCGCGCACAGGGAGAGTTGCCTTGCATGATAACGACCGCGAGTACGTGCTGAAGACGGCCAAAGAGCAGAACGTCCGATTTATCCGGCTGTGGTTTACCGATATCCTCGGCTTCTTGAAGTCGGTCGCGATTACGGTAGATGAGCTGGAGGAAGCCCTGGAAGAGGGAATGGGCTTTGACGGCTCCTCCATCGAGGGCTTCGCGCGCATTGATGAGAGCGACATGATCGCCATGCCGGATCCCTCCACCTTCCAGATCCTGCCATGGCGACCGCGCGAGGAGGCCGTCGCCCGCATGTTCTGCGACATTCGCACCCCGGATGGGGAGCCGTACGAGGGCGATCCTCGCTGGGTTTTGCGGCGGGTGCTCAAGCGCGCGGCCGATATGGGCTATACCTTCTACGTCGGCCCTGAACTGGAGTACTTCTACTTCAAGAACGCGCGCGGCGTTCCAGAAGGCCTCGATAAGGGAGGCTATTTCGATCTGACCCCCCTCGATGTGGCGAGCAATCTGCGCCGCGAGACGGTCCTCACCCTCGAAGAGATGGGGATCGGAGTGGAGTACTCACACCATGAGGTCGCCCACAGCCAGCATGAGATCGATCTGCGCTACACGGACGCGCTGACCATGGCGGACAACGCCATGACCTATCGCCTGGTGGTGAAAGAGGTGGCGATGAGGCACGGTATCCACGCCACCTTCATGCCCAAGCCGATCTTTGGCCAGAACGGCAGCGGGATGCACACGCACCAGTCTCTCTTTCGCGGCGACACCAACGCCTTCTTCGATCCCGCGGCGCCCTACCACCTCTCGAACGTCGCCCGGCACTACATCGCCGGCCTGCTGCGCCATATCCCAGAGGTGACCCTGGTCCTCAACCAGTGGGTCAACTCCTACAAGCGTCTGGTACCCGGCTACGAAGCCCCGATCTACCTCTCCTGGGCGGTGAAGAACCGGTCTGATCTGATCCGCATCCCGCAGTATAAGCCCCACAAGGAGAGGGCGATGCGCGTGGAGCTACGCTCGCCCGACCCGGCCTGCAATCCCTACCTGGCCTTCGCCGTCATGCTCGCCTGCGGACTCGAGGGGATTGAGAACGAGTATCCCCTGGGTGATCCGGTGGAGTGCAACGTGTACGAGATGACTCCCCAGGAGCGGGAGGCGCTGGGCATTCGAACCCTACCGGAGGACCTGAGCGCGGCGGTCCAGCTCGCCGAGAAGAGCGACCTCCTGCGGCGCACCCTGGGCGACCACGTCTTCGAGAAGCTGATCGCGAACAAGAAGATCGAATGGGATCGCTATCGGGCACAAGTGACCATGTGGGAACTGGACCAGTACCTGCCGGTGCTATGAGCCCGCAGGACGCACGGCGCGAACGCAGGCCCGCCAGAGCAGGCTGGCCAGGAGGGCGTTGAGGAGCGCCAGGAGCGCCGTCTCCAGCGACATAGCGGCCCACAGTCCGGCACTCCCCAATGGCGACAGCACCCGGGAGAGTGCCTCGCCCGGGTGAATCATCCGCGGCGTCGTCAGGACTCCCGCGGCGACCACCAGCGCTCCCACGGCCAGCGTTCCCAGGAGGGCGCCCGCCACGCCTCCAAAGGTGTCGCGAAAGTGCAGCCCCGCGCGAATGCCGATCAGCCCACCCACGACGAGGAAGCTCGCGGCCGCGACGATGCCAGTGACCAGGGTGGGCAACATGACGACCAGCCCGCGCAGGCACTCCAGCCAGGGGGTGCCGGCTGGCTCCGTGTGGCAGATCCCGCCGACGAGAGCAATCAACACTAAGGCAGCCTGCACCGATAGCAGCATGGCCGGGATCTGCAGCGCCGCCGCAACCATCGCCAGGACGATCTCCTCGGAGGTGAGCCGGGTCAGCAGGAGATCGTCCCACAGCCGGGTGCGCTTGTCATGGAGAATGGCCATCGCCGCGAACGCGGGCGCCAGCACAAAGGCGAGCGAGTGCCCACACGCGCAGCACAAGAGTCCCAACACCAGCAGCGAGGAACGCATCCCGCGCCATTGCCGCCTGCGCTCCAACCAGTAGAGCGGGTTTTCGCCCAACCCCTGCATCGCGTCTCGCAGCGTCATGCTACCGCCCCACCGCTTCCCGCGTCATCCCCGCTTCCCCCTCAAGAGTTCCAGGCCGTGTGACGTCCAGCACGGAGTAGATTCTCGCTCGCGGTGCCCCAGCCCTGCGTGGTACGGAGACGCGCGCCGAACGCCCCGAGGGGCCTCGGCGCGCCCATCGCGCAGGCCCACGCACTGCCAGTAGGGGCCTCGCAACGCGCCAGAGGTTCGGCCCCGGCGTCGTAGCGGCGGCGTTTTGGCGCGGAACGGGTATGGGTATGCGCACATAGCAGGGAGCCTACAAGGAACTGCTTTCGAAAGGAGCAGGTTGATCATGAGACGATGTCTGATTTTGACCGCGCTGGCCGGGCTCCTCGTCGCAGGAGCCACCGCGCCGGGCGTTGCCGCGCTCTTTCAGATAGAGGCGGGTGGCGTCTCGATATTCACCACACAACCGGTGACGATGAACGGAACCGTCCTCGTGCCTCTGCGGCAGACTCTCTCCCAGCTTGGGGTCACCGATGTCACCTTCGAGCCTGCCACAAACGAGGTCCGCTTCACCGCCCGCGGGCAGAGCGTCGTCATGGAGGTCGCGGCCTCTTCGGCGATGGTTGACGGCGAGTCGGTGGCGTTGGCCCAACCCGCGCAGCGTTTCGCCGGGCAGATCTGGGTGCCCGCCGCGTTCATCTCGCGGCTCTTCCCCGACTTCAGCATCACGCAGGTTCGGGGATTCCGGTTCGCGCCAGAGGTGACGCCGGAGATCACCTCGCCGATCCCGCAGACCACCGGTCCGAGCAGCATCAGCTTCAACGGACGAACCATCGCCTACTCATCGCCCACGTGGTACATGGGCGGCGTGCTGATGGTGCCGCTCAACGAGACGCTGGAGGGCCTTGGCATCGAGGCGCCGCAGTATAACCAGGGAGATCTACAGCTCTCGTTCATCCATCAGGGCTCGATTGTCCGGATGAACTCCCAGAGCGGCTTCCTCCATATCGGTGATCAGGCCTATCCGATGGATCGGCCTGCCGTGGAGCGCGGCGGCATCCTCTATGTGCCTGCCAGCTCCATGTCGCACCTGATACCGGGGCTCTCCTTCTCCGCGGGGTAACGCCCCGCAAAGAGGAGCGGTTCCCAAGAGCAGACCGCCCGGCAGCCACCGCGCAAGGGGGGGCGCCGGGCGGACCGCCTCTCTCTTGCTCAGGACCAGGCGGGCAGGCAAAGGGGTGCCCTACCCGCGAGGTAAAGAAGCCCGCAAGCGTCTCGCCAGTCAAGCAGCCAGGCGGAAGATCGGATCCGCTGTGGCAGCGATCCTCTCAAGCTCGGCCAGCTCGCCCTTCGTAAGGGGCTGGAAGCGCTGCGATGCGGCGTTCAGGGCCATCCGGAAGAGGCGTACGTCTCCCGGGGGCACCGCGGCCGTGATCGGCTGTGAGAGCGTGAAGCGCAGTGCCAGCGAAGCCAGGCGGGGATCGTCGATCGGCTGGTACCAGCACTTCGGGTAGGTGCGGGGGGTGCCTTTCGGCATCCGGCCAAGTGCCATCGCCTTGAGCGCCAGGCAGCCCATGCCTCTCTTCTCCGCGGCAGCGATCACCTGGGGCCCAAACCCCGCCTTGATCCAGGTGACGAAGTTCACGGGAAAGAGGATGGTATCGAAGGAGAAGCGCTCCATCGCTTCCAGCGCCACCTCTGCCGAGTGGGCAGAGAACCCGATCCAGCGGATCAGCCCCTCTTTGCGCGCCTCGGCCACCGCCTCCAGCGCGCCACCGGGCCCCATCGCCTTCTCCAGATCCTCCCTTTTGGCCAGACCATGTAGTTGGTAAAGATCGAAGTGGTCGGTGCGCAGGCGCTGCAGCGATTCGCGGAGCGCCGTGGCGGCGCCGGCACGGTCGCGCTTCTCCGTTTTGCAGGCCAGGAAGACCCTATCGCGCAACCCCTCCAGTGCCGGCCCTAGGCGCTCCTCGGAGTTTCCGTAGCTGGGGGCCACATCGAAGTAGTTGATGCCGCGCTCGTAGGCTTCGACGACGATCCGGCGGGCCTCATCCGGCTCGGTGTTCGCCACGACGATCCCGCCCAGGCCGATGATCGAGAGCTCCACACCCGTCCTACCCAGCCGGCGCCTGGGAACCCGACCCTCGTTGGCCGCGGTCCCATCCAAGCCGAGCGCCGCAGCCGCCAGTGTTCCCGCTCCTTTGAGAAACGTGCGTCGGTCCATGTCACCTCCCCAGGGGCAATGTCAGGTCCACTCCCTCACGGCTCCGATCAGGGGTTCGTTGAGAAAGCTCTCTCCCTCGCCCCGCCGGACGCCACCCGCCTGGTTCCTCCCCCTGGCCGCGCTTACCCGCGCGCGCGGGGGAGATAGGAACAGTATGGCTCCTCGGCAAGAAGGTCGCCGGTGGCGTAGTACGCGCGGGCCCGGCACCCACCACAAACCGCGCGGTACTCGCAGGCGCCGCACTTTCCCCCAAGAGACTCCCCGCGCAGCGTGCGGAAGAGAGGCGATTCGCGCCAGATCTCCGCGAAGTCACGCGCTCTCACGTTGCCCGCGTCCACCGGGAGGTAGCCGCAGGGGAAGACCTGGCCTTTGTGTGAGACAAAGCACACCGCCGTGCCAGCCAGGCAGCCGCGCGTCATCGCGGCCATCCCCTCGCGGGAGCCGGACGGGGCGGTCCCCTCCGCGCGAGCACGCTGGCGAGCGATGCGGTAATAGTGCGGCGCGCACGTCGCCTTGAGCTGCAACTCGCCGCGCCGCGATAGGTCGTAGAACTCGTTCAGTATCTCCTCATAGCGCGCGGGCGAGAGCATCTGATCGTCGGCGATCTGCACCCCACACCCGACGGGTACCAGCATGAAGGCATGGAACGCCACGGCGCCCACCGTTCGCGCCAGCTCGTAGATGCCGGCCAGCTGCCCCGCGTTATGCCGGGCGATGGTGGTGTTGATCTGCACCTCGACGCCGGCCTCGCGCAGGTAGCCGAGCCCCCGGAGCGCCGCGTCGAACGAGCCGGGGAGCGCCCGGAAGGCGTCGTGCGTCGCTGCGTCCGCGCCATCGATGCTGATGCTAACGCGCCGGATCCCCGAATCTCGGACCTGGCCGGCGACTTGCGGCGTGACCAGGGTTCCGTTGGTCGCCATCGAGACGAGGAGGCCCTGCCCTACGGCGTGGCGCGCCACGGTGAAAAGGTCCGGGCGTAAGAGCGGCTCGCCTCCAGAGAGGACCAGGATCGGCCGGCCCGCGCGCGCGATGCTTTCGACCAGGGCGAGGGCTTCCTCCGTGGAGAGGTCGTCGCGCATCCTCTCCCGGGCAACCTCCAACCGCCGGCAGTGGACGCACTCCAGGTTACACCCTGCCGTGGTCTCCCAAAAGACCAGGCGCAGCATGGGTCGGTCCGCACTCGCCGGCGCTCCGCTCTGATGGTCCCCCATCCATACTCCCCTTCCCCCTGTATCGCCGCTGGCACCGCAGGGACAAAAGCCCACAGGCGCTCGCCGTAGGATCGCCTAATCTCCGATAGGTGCGATGGTTACCGGCAGGCGGCCAGGACAGCGGCGTTCGCCAACCAGCGCCTCCGCAGCCGCGGTGAGCGTGAAGGAGTCGGCCCCATAGCCGACGACCACCGGCACGCCCGCAGGCAGGTCGGCCAGGGCATAGGGCGACTCGAAGAGCGTCATCGCGCGGAGCTTGCCGGAGGCCGCCACCTCGCGCCACAGCTCGATCTGGGCGCCAGGCAGGCGCGTGCCTTCGCCCTTGTAGCAGAGGATGTGCGCGAAGGTCGCGCCCACGACCGCAGTGCTGGCGGCCAGGGAAGCGCGCACCGCTTCCAGATCCCGAGGCGCCGGCACTTCATCGAAGACGAGGACCTCGAAGCCCATCTTCTCGCGCAGGGCGCGTACCAGCGGGTGGATCCCCTCCAACGCCTGGCCTTCGCGCTCCTCGGCAATGCCAACACCCCGGCGTTTCAGGTCATCGCACACGATCAGCAGAGGCCGTTCGCCCAGGTCGGGGCGCTCCGGCAGCGCGCCCACCCCCGTCAGGGAGGCCTCGGCCACCGCCCGGGCCACGGAGGCCAGGTGGGACCGAATCTCCTCCGCGGGCGGCAGCGGGGCATTCTCGCGCAGGCGCGCCTTTAGCGCGGTGACCAGGGATGCCGCGGCTCGCAGGCGTGCCTCGGGAACTTTGCCATTGCGGACGGCGGCAAGCACGGCATCGACACTCTCGCTGGGAGGGCGCTTGTAGTCGATGAGGACCTGGTCATGGCCGGCCACCAATGCCTGCCAGGCCGCGTCCGCCGAATCGAGCGTGGTGCGAAGTCCCTCCATGCCAAGCGAGTCCGTGAAGATCGGCCCAGGGAAGCCCAGATCATCACGCAGAATGCTGATTTGCGTGGAGCTGACGGTGCAGCAGTTCTCCGGATCGAGCGAGGGCACCAGCAGGTGGCCGGTCATCACGCTTTCGAGGCCGGCGGCGCGCGCCGTCCGGTAGGGCAGCCACTCGGTGGCTTCGAGGCGCTCGCGCGTCACGTTGACGGTAGGCAGCGAGATGTGGCTATCCACGGCCACGTCTCCATGCCCCGGCCAGTGCTTGGCGCAGGGATGGAGGCCGCTCTCTCTCATCCCGCGAGTGAGCGCCGCGCCGAGGCGAGAGACAAGCCCGGCATCCTCGCCGAAGGAGCGGACGTTGATGATCGGGTTATCCGGGTTGGTGTTGACATCGAGCACCGGGCTCCAGGTGACATCGATTCCGAGCCGCCGTCCTTCCAGACCCACCGCGTAGCCCCAGGCCCGGGCTAGCTCCTCGCTCCCGGCGGCGCCAAGGGCCATCAGGGGTGGGATCTGCGTCCCGTCTGAGGCAAAGCTACTGCCGGTCTCCATATCACACTGGAGCAGCATCGGCCCTGGCGCCATCTGGCGCAGTGCCGCGCACCGGGCCGCGATGTTGGGGCCGCCCACCTGCGAGTTCAGCACCGCCCCGGAGGCGACCAGGCGGTCTTCCTCCTCGCGCCAAGTCGGGGTGCCCCGAAGCACCAGCACCTGCGCCACCAACGATCGTGCTTCACGCTCATCCATCACGCTTCTCCCCCGTCCGAACGCGGGGAGCATCGCCCCGCGTCATAGAAGTCTACGCCATTCCAGGCAGACCTTCCTTTGCTCCACAGCGCCCCTGCCCCCTCCCGACGCACGTCTATCAAATCGCCCCATGCCTCATAGGGCAATGTCCCTACCCCCATTTCTGGGAGAAACACCAGTTGCCCGTTCGGCGCGCGATGTGGTATGATCTATGCGGGTTGGATGAGTGAATGGGCCGTTTATGGCAAGGTGAAGAGATTCGCTGCCCAGCGATTTCCGCCCGCTCGCTCGCCCCATTTCGCTTCGTGGGAGCTGGAACCGCAGGCCTCTTGCAGCGGCGAGAGGACGCATGGTTTGGCCGGCGAAGGCCGTGACATCGGAGACCGCTCAGGTCTCCTGGAGCCCAGGCCCCGCCAGGGCACACGCAACGGATTCCCCGCGTGCGCACTCTCCTCTCTCCATGAGCAACCCGAAGGCACTCTGGCCTCAGCGGCGCTGGATCGGAGTGTCATTCCCCATGTCACCCCCCTGGCTAACGCCTGGGGGCTTGGGCCTGGCGTGAGCCGACTCGTTGGACCGGAGAGCCGTCGTTTCTCCCGGCTGCTCTGTTCTAAGGACGAGGTGGCCCGCGACACCCCGGCGGAGCGTCTCCGCCGCCGCGTCGCCCAAGGCAAAGCATGACGTTGGAGCAGATGACCGGGTGGGCGTTTCCACGCAAGCCGGGCGCATCAGAGCCGTTTGCCTCCTCTGGGCAGGCGACTCTCCCAGCCCCCGCGTGCATGGGGGAACGATGGGGGCGCGGGGAGCTCTCGCCTCCTGCCTCCCCGATCTTTCGTGACGGAATGGGGTACTGTTTGGGAACCATATCGGTGGAACAATGATGGCACGGAAGCCATGTCTCCGAATCGTCGGCTTGTCGCAGACAGAACGCTCGTTGCTCGCGTCTATCCTCCGCGGGCACGGCTTCGAGGTGGTGGAAGCGGATGGGGCGAGCTCTTGGGAGGTGCCCACCCTGGAGCCGTGCAACATCCTGACTCAACGTCAGGTGCAGGTCCTCCGTGCCCTCCGGCGCTATGGTTCGCGAGAGATGACCGCCCGCTCTCTCGGCATCGCCCTGAAAACAGTAGACGCCCACCTGGAGCATATCTATAAGCGAGCAGGCGTGCGCACGCGCATCGAGGCCCTCTGCTGGGCATGCCGGCGGGGGCTGCTTGATGAAGACCGGGACGCTTGCGAGGGAAGCGGTGCCCTCCCACAGGCCTCATCGGATGCCCTCGCCTAACCCCCACGCCGCTATGGAATGAGCGTTCCGGCGCGTCTTCCGCCGGTTGACCACAGGCGTCTGCGATGGTAGAATGTCATCAAGCGCATGGACCTCAGGGGCTGGCGGTGCTTCCAGGATCGTCGGGGGCCCTTCCTGCCGCTGGCGTCCAGGTCAGGAGGCTGCCGTGGGGAAAGCCCGTATCGCATGCGGCCCGCGCACACGAATCCCTTACCGGTGCGATGCAACCGCGCTCACAGGCATATGGCGTTCTGCTAGAGGCGTCCGGTCGTCGGGGTTCACCCTGATCGAGCTGCTCGTGGTGATCGCCATCCTTGCTGTCTTCGCCGCGATCCTTCTTCCCGTCTTCGCGCGCGCCCGCGAAAAAGCCCGCGCGGCCGCGTGTGCGTCGAATCTTCGCCAGCTCGGCCAGGCGCTCTGCATGTACGCTCAGGATTGGGACGAACGCTTTCCCGCCGGTGTGGATATCATCGACAAGCTCTTCCCGCACATCTGGTCGGGCCATCCCCAATGGCAGGCGATGCTCGGCACGCTGCCCCTCCTGCACGACGTTACCGATCCCTATGTGAAGAACAAGGAATCCTGGCGCTGCCCCAGCGATACCGGCTTTAGCGGCATCCTGGAGATCTCGAACGTAGAGTTTACCGCCCGGCCAAGCGTCTTTGCCCAACATGCGTGCAGCTACGCCTATCGCACGGAGCTCTCATTTTCCGATAAGGCGATCACCAGCCTGGATCATCCGGCCGCGATCAACGTGCTGGAGGATCTCCATGGTGGCTGGCATGGTGGTGGCGACCGCTACCACGAGTACCGCTATCAGGTCCTCTTCGCCGACTGGCACGTGAAGTCGCTCACCTATGATGCTTTGATGGCTTGTTGGGGCACCCGGGTGCAATAGTCCCACGAGGAAACCCCTCGCGGGCGACGAATCTTTTCATGAGGCAGAACAGCGCCTGTCACGGGCGGGCCCGCGTCGAAAGGAGTTGCGTGTGAAAAGGAGAGGCTTTACCCTCATTGAGTTGCTCGTCGTAATCGCCATTATCGCTATACTGGCGGCAATCCTCTTCCCGGTCTTCGCGCGAGCGCGCGAGAATGCGCGCAAGAGCACCTGCCAGAGCAATCTGAAGCAGCTAGGCCTTGCGTTCATGCAGTATGCCCAGGACTACGACGAGCGCTTCCCGGTCTGCATCGGCTGGACGTCGTATGATGACAAAGTCAGCAAGGGCTGGCTGTACTGGTACGAGCGGCTCGAGCCCTATCTGAAGAACACTCAGATTCTCTGGTGTCCCAGCGACGCGGATCACACCTCCATCACCGGCAGCGGCGGCACCGAGGGCTATGTCTGCGACTATGCCTACAACCTCTACGTGGGGAGCAATGGCGGCGCGTCGCTGGCCAGCATGGAGAATCCTGTGGGCACGGTACTCGTCACGGAGCGCGATAACAACTACTGTCGGCTGCCAAACCCCGGGTCCACCGAGACGGCGGCCTACATGCCCCCGCTGAACCGCCACTCGGATGGCTACAACAACCTCTTTGGCGATGGGCATGTGAAGTGGCGCAAGTGGACCAGCACGGTGACCGCGACCAAGGATTGGCACTTCGAGCTGCAACAACCCTAGGTGCCAACGCGTCCGGATGGGGCCACGCCCCGCAGGAGGCATCCCTGCGCCAAGCCTTGACCCTCGCGCACCGGCGCGCAAGCGGCGGCGGTGCCAGGTAGCAGAAAGGGCTGGAATCTTGTGGGTTCCAGCCCTTTTATTTCACCCCCCCCTTGGGCGGCGCTCGCCGCTCAGAGCCAGGTCACGAGGCTCTCCAGATCCTTGCGCGGGCGGGCCGGGGGTGCTTCATCCGGCACCCCGAGCGGCGTCGCCGCGACCGGTTCCAGATCCGCGGGCAGCTTCAGCACGTCTCGAAAATGCTGCGGGTCGAAAGCACAGATCCAGCACGTGCCCAGGCCCTCCTCAGTGGCGGCGAGCACGAGATGCTCCATGGCAATCGCGACGTCGATATCGGCGTGATTCTTACCGTCGTAGCGGCGCACCCACGCCTCGGATGGGCGGCTGCACATCACGAGTAGCACAGGCGCGGCGGCGATCCATGCCTGCCCGGCCCCGGGGAAGAGCGCCCGCCGCGTCTGTGGATCGCGCACAATGAGAAGGTGCCACGGCTGGTTATTGCAGGCCGAGGGCGCCAGCCGGGCCGCCTCGGCAATCCGGCGCACGCTCTCCGATGAAACCGGCGTCTCTTGATAGCGGCGCACGCTGCGCCGCCGGTCGATCAGGTCGTAAATGCTCATCTGCACTCGCACTCCATCTGCCGCTTGACTTCGGCCAGGATGACGTCCTCCACGTCCGGCATGAAGGGAGCGGGCTGGTAGTAGAAGCGGTAGGAGCCCAGCACCTCGTAGCCCCCTTGCGGGTGGATGGAACGCGACGGCACATAGCCAATCAGGCCGTTGGAATACGCCACGGGGGTGACCGCCTGATAGGGATAGGCCTGCTTGATCCGCAAGCCGATCTCGGTCACCACCTCGCCCGCCAGGAAGACCATCGCATGCCGGGCATCCAGGCGCAGTGTCTGGATGGTGAAGGGAGTCCGCTCTGGCAGCGGCCCCTCTGCCAGCTTTTCGAGGATCCGGCGCGCCCACTTTGCCGCCGCGGGATCATCCCCCGCCGCGAGTGCTTCCAGTCTCTCCCGCTGAGGGGCCTCGGCGATAGGAAGCGACGCCGTACCCAGAGTAACGCGCAGGGATGGGGCTTCGAGCGCGACCGCATCGGCGCGGCCCGCCAGGGCCTCTGCCGCCATCGCTTCGCCAGCGGCCTCCACCTCGGCGATCTCGGCGCTGCGGAACCGGCCATTGGCATCCAGGAACGCCGGACGAATGTTGCCGGCGCACCCCGCGAGAAAGAGCGCGGTGCCGCCCCACTCCCGCTCGATCCCGGCGCGCAGGAAGCCCGGATAGTCCGGGCCAAGGAGATAGCCTGAGCGTGAGGTGGGGTGGCAGCCATACGTGGTCATCGAGGCGAGGGCGGCTCCGTTGGGCGTGGTGAGCCAGAAGGTGTCGAGATCGCGGTCAATCACCCCCTCGGGATTCGGATGGAACCGCACGCCCCCTTCGCCATCGGGGAGCCGGCGGTTGATTCCCATGCGGCTGCGCGCGCGAGAGAATGCGAGTTTCGCCGGTTGGAGGCCCTCCACGGCTTCGACTACGGCGTCGCGCATCGCGTCCCAGAGGCGGGTGAGATAGGCGGGATCCGGATCGCCGGGCGTCATCAAGTCGGCCACCCGCGCCCCGCAGTGCGTATGCGTCGCGCACAGAATGACCGCCTCCGGCTCCAGGCCCATCGCCATGCAGATGCT
>DUUU01000118.1 GCA_012841485.1 Armatimonadota bacterium | reverse complement strand
TGGAGCCACCAGCCGGTGCGCGCGCTGATCTGGGGCGCGGTCGGGTATGCATCGCCACACCTGGTACTCAATGCCCTGGCAGAGCGCCGCCGCCAGATTCTGGAAGCTCAGCTCGCCGACACGCTGGTGATGATCTCTTCGGCGCTGCAGGCAGGCTTCAGCTTCTTGCAGGGCGTTCAGATGGCCGCGGATCAGATGCCCCAGCCGATTGGCGGCGAGTTGCAGCGCATGGTGCGCCTGGTGCAGCTTGGCATGCCCCTGGATGAGGCGCTGAACCAACTGGGCGACCGCGTTCAAAGCTGTGACTACGACCTGATGATCGCGGCCACGACGCTGCAACTGACAACCGGCGGCAACCTGATCCGCCTCTTCAAGACGATCACCGAGACGATCCAGGAGCGCCTGCGTATCCGCGGCGAGATCCAGGCGACGACCGCCGAGGGACGGTTGAGCGCCATGGTCCTCATCGCCCTCCCGGTGATCATGCTGGTGGTGCTGATGGTGATCAAGCCGGACTATGCCCACTCGATGCTCTTCCACCCGACGGGCGTTGCCATGCTCAAGGGTGCGGGGATCCTCCAGATCATCGGCATTCTGGCCATCCGGCGGATTTTGAGCCTCGACCTATAGCCCGGCAACGTGCCATGAGGAGAGGCAAGCGGGGGAGTGGGAGGCGAAGGAGAGGGCCGCGTAGTCGGAGCGGCCAGGTTCCTCTCGCAAAGTAACGGCACGGCGGCGCAGCGACCGGCTTCGAGCGCCGGGAAAGCCGCGCCGATGGTGGGGAAGCCGGTGTGACGCGACAGCGCGAGAGAGCGGTCTCCGGAACGCCTCCTCTCCCGCGTCTCCGACTAGAGCTGGGGAGATAGACTATGTGGATCGCGGTACTCATCTGCTGGACGGTGACGCTCGCCGTGGGCCTCTTCTTCCTCGTGACGCGCACCGATCGCGACATTGCCCTGGGCCGGCTGGAGGAAGTGACCGAAGGTGAGATTGCTCGCATCGCGCGGGAAGAGCGCGCGCGCGATCTGAGCGGTTCTCCCGCGCGCCGGCTCATGGAGGCGCTCTTCGCGCCCATCGGTGAGTTTGTCAAGCGCATCTCCAGCATCGGCGGCGATGTGGAGGGGCGCCTCGTCGGCGCCGGGCTCACCGGAGCGCTCACCGTCGGCGAGTTCGTGGGCATCAAGGTGGTGGCGCTCCTTGTGCTGGGCGCCACGGCGCTGATTGCCTTGCCCCACGTGCGCGCAATGGGCGACCAGTCGCTTGTTCTCGCGCTGGTTGCCCTTCCGTTGATCGGCTTCGTGGGGCCCGATCTGGTGCTCAACTACCTGGTGCGCGCACGCAAGCGCATGATCCGGAAGCGGTTGGTGGATGCGCTCGACCTGATCGTGTTGAGCATGGAGGCGGGTGTGGGCTTCGAGGGCGCGCTGGCGCGCACGGCGGATAAGATCCGCGGGCCGATCTCCGAGGAGCTCAGCCAGATGCTGGGAGAGATCAACCACGGCAAGGCGCGCGCCGATGCCTTCAGCGATATGGCGGCGCGCGTTCAACTCGCGGAGCTCTCCCTCCTCGTCGCCGCCATCAACCAGGCGGACCGGCTCGGCACGGGTATCGCCGATTCTCTGAGGGGCCAGGCCAGCAACCTGCGCGAGCGCAATATCCAGATCGCCCGCGAAGCGGCCGCCAAACTCTCGGTGAAGATGGTGTTTCCGCTGGTGCTCTTCATCTTCCCGGCGCTCTTTATCGTTATTCTGGGCCCCGCCATCATCTCCGTGATGGAGTCGGGGGGGCTGTTCTGAGAGCTTGGGCGGCGTGCTCGGCGTGGCCGGACGCCGAGCACTCGTGATACATGAGGAAGCGATGATGCTGCACGCACTCTGCGCTTTTGCACCCGCATGGAAATGCGCGCCGCGCGGCGACCTGCGCCGCGAGCAACGCGGCGCAACCCGCTGCCGCCAGGAACATGAGCGGGGTGGAAGCCTGGTCGAGCTCGCCATCGTGTTGAGCGTGCTCTTGCTGTTGCTTCTCGGGTGCGGCGAGTTGAGTGGCATCTACAAGGATTCCCTCGTGCTCCGGCAGGCGGCGCGCGAGGGCGTGCGCATCGCCGCCGTCGGCGCCACGGAGGAGGCGATTGCGACCCGGGTGCGGATGGCGGCGCCTACCCTGGACTCGGGCCGGATCACCATCGAGACGCGCTATAGCGCCGACGATGGCGCCACTTTCCACGGAGTGCCGGGGGTGGTAGATGGGCGCAACGATATCCCCGCCGGCTCGCTCATCCGGGTGCGCGCCACCTACCCACGGCGGCTGGCCACCCGGGTGGTGCTCCCGGGGTGGACGGAGGTAACGCTGCGATGCAACATGATCATGCAGCGGCAGTAAGACGGAGACGGAGTGAACGCGGCGCCGCCCTGGTGGAGTGCGCTCTGGTGGTGCCTTTTCTCGCGCTTCTCGTTCTGGGAACGGCTGAGATCGGGCGCCTCACGCGGAGCCAGCTGGCCCTGGCGCAGGCCGCTCGGGAAGGCGCCCAGTCGGCCGCGCGGGGGTACTCCATCGAGCGGTGCGTGGCCCGCGTGCTGAATGTGGCGGAGCAGGGCGGGTTGATCCGCGATAACGTGCATACGATTGCGTTGGAGTATAGCAGCGGTGGAGGCTACTGGGAGACGCTGGTGGATAGTCCCAGCGGCACGGATAACGCTTCTCGCCGGGGCAACCTGGTGCGTGTCCGCGTGCGCTACCGGCACCCGCTCATCAGCCGGATGGTCTTCCCCGGAAGCCAGCGCGAGATGAGCCATGTGATGGTGGCCCGAAGACAGTAGCCACAGATGCGGGGGCGGCGCGGTCTGCCGTGCCCTTTGCGGCACCGCGAACCGCGGGAGGCATGTGCCTCCGAGACGAACGGCACCAGATGACGAGGGCTCGATCCAGCCGTTCGTCTCCCGACCCCGATGCTTTGGGGGGACGGCATCGCCTGCATCGCGCGGGTCCGCCGCCTTTTCCAGGGAAGAGAGGCCCGTTTCGGGGGCTGAATGCCAGAGGAGAGTGGGAGGGAGACGAGGATGGTCATTCTGGCTATCATGCCGTTGATTCTACTGACGATTGCCATACTGGGGCTCACCGGGATCATCCAGGTGGAGTTCATGCGGGACTGGTCGCGCGACGTGAGGCGCGCCCTTCTGGCGGGGATGATTGCCGTGGGTTCAGTACTCTACCTGTACCATGGCTCCTACTGCGAGGTGGTCTCCCCGGACGGTCATTACCGTGCTAGCATTCGGTATAACGGCTTGCTCCTTCGTGCCGGGATGGAGGATGCCGAGGTGGTGATCGAGGGCGTCGGCCGTGATGGCCCCTACGTGGTCGCTCGCCAGAGGCTGGATGCGACGAACGGTTGGCCGCTGCGCCTGGCGTGGCACCCGGATGGCCGGCGCGTCGCGTGCGTGCAGCAGCATCAGGGGATGCCCCCCTATTGCCGTGTCGTCCGCATCTCGCCGCGCGTAGCTGTCTCCTGGCGGCAGCCCACGGAGAACGTGGAGGGACCGTAGCCGCAGGCGGGGGCAGGCATCGGCCTGCCTGCTCCCGCCCGCACTTCCTGCTAGCGATGCACGTTGGGATCGCTCTGCGTCACGCGCAGGCGGATCGTGTAGACGCCATCCCCTGTCAAAATGCCCCCGCGGCCGAAAAGCCGGCCGAACTGCCAGCTGGAGAGGCCCAGCTCCGGGCGGCGCAGCGCGTACTGCCCATCCACCCAGCGGGTGAAGCCGTTGCCCACGAAGGGGGCGTTCACGATTCGGAAGAAGCGCGCATACGCCTCCTCGCTCTTCGTGATCAGCGAGGCGACGAACTGCGGGCTCTGCGCATTGAAGAGGGCGACCGCTTCATCGACGTCACGCACGATCCGCAGCGTGACCTCCGGGGTCTGCTCCCACTCCCACTCATGGCCCATGCGGTCGGGAGCGATCTTCTCCGCGACGAGCTCCTCGACCACGCCGCCGGCGCGGAGCATCTTGGCCGTCGTCCGGAAGAGCTCCGCAGGGACGAACTCCTCGGAACCCTCGGCGACGTGCAGCTTGTAGCCATGCCCCAGCTTCTCGCCGCGCTGGCGCAGCGCCGTGAGGAATGCCGGTACCAGATCGCCCGCTCGCGCCTGTGGAATGCAGACCGTGTTCACGGTGTTGCACACCTTGCGGTCAAGAGAATGGAAGAGCGCCAGCCGAAACTCCTCGGCGTCGGCGGTTTCATCGGCGATGATCCAGGCGCCGCCCGTGCCGTGGAGGCTGACTGGCACGCCAGCCTGGCGCGCGATGCTGCCCAGTTGCTCGACGGCGCGCCCGGATCCGCGAGCGACTCCGAGGCCCAGCTTGGGATGCGCGAAGAGCGCCCACCCGGCGGAATGCTCCGGGCTCTCGATGAGGACCACGCACCCCTCGGGAAGGCCGGCCGCGGCGAGGGCTGGTTCCAGCGCGTGCGCCATGATCGCCTGGGCGGTGCCCAGGGCGTCGCTGCCGATGCGCATCACCGTGGTGTTGCCACTGCGGAGCACGCCGGTCGCGTCGGCAAAGACGTTGGGCCGGCCTTCGAACACGAAGCCCACCACACCCAGGCCGCTGAGTACCTGCTCCACCTTCCACCCAGGGTGAGTGATGGTATCGATCACGCGGTCGCGCAGCGAGGGCGTGTTCCGCCAATCCTTGAGGCCCTGGATCATATCCTGGCGCATCTTCTCGCCGGCCACCAGGCGGGTGGTGGAACGCCCGCGCGCTCGGGCGCGTTCCACGTCGGCGGCGTTTGCCTCGGCGATCTGGCTCCAGATCTGGTCGTCGGCCAGACGGGCTGCCAGTTCATCATAGAAGCTGTCGATGGCGGCGTCCGGCACATCACCGAGCGCCTGGAAGGCGGCATGCGCTCGGGCAACCGCGGCATCGACCAGGTCGTGCTGCTCGCGCGGGATCCGGAGCACTTCTCCCGTCCGCTGCAAAACTACCAACTGATCGCCGGGTTGGTACTGCTTCACGATCTCATCCGGCACCGTTGTGATCCCGCCGCTATACAGCACCTGCATTCCCTGAGTCAGCTTCATCGGAGCATCCACTGGCATCCCCCCAAGAGCAATCTCGTGCCGGGCGCGTGCGATGCGCCCGACCATTACTCTGTTAGCGGCGAACGCTCCTTTTCCCTGCGTGCCAGCACGACGGAGGCCTTCGGAACGCGCCTTTCGCGCTGGCCGGCTGCGAGTTATGGGGTCAGAAGGACCCAGACCGCCGCTGCGATGGAGAGGACCAGGGGGATGAAGGCGCATCCGTAGAGGTGCCGCGAGAAGCGGACACGTTGGGTTGCCGCGTCTGCGCCCTCCTTCCGTTGGCCTTCCTCGAGGGCCAGGAGACACGCGGCGGCAATCTGCGCCCGGTGGTCGGGGTCATCGCCGATGGTCGTGAAGAGATCGATGAGGTCCAGGACCAGGTCGGGGGCATAGGGGTCAACGGTCATGGCCATGAGGGCGCGCCGGGCTTCTTCGAGTTGATCACCCGACATCGTTGCTGTCGCCAACACCAGTTTGCGCAAGGCATCCATGCTCGCGGCTCCTTACCGCCCGATAGGAGGGGGCTCCTCCGGGAACATACCACGCGGGGGGCCACGGCAAACGCCCTCTTCAGGCAGGGGTGCGTGATCATGCTGGCCCTGTGAGGCCGAGACCCGCGGGCGCCGCGCCCGGTTGACGGTGCCCGGGAATGCTGGTATGATACGAGCGTCAACCTGCGCCTCGGAGAGACCTCCGCTGCCTGCTCTGGTGACCGGGCGCTTGCTCGGCGACGCCTGCCTGAATCCGATTCGATGCTCGCAGGATGATGGCGCAGAGATACTCGCGACCGGCGATGCCACCACCCGCCGGGTAGGAGACGGGGCAGCCCGGAGAGCCGGGTGTCACCAGTTCGCGCGGCGGCCGGTGGAGCCCGATGTGGTGCCTGTGCCCCGGGGGGCAGCCGGTCGATAGACCCTCGTGAGGGGAGAGAGCGATTGCCTGTGACCGATAGGGATCTGCTCGCGCAGTTGGCCGAGGTGGAAGCCGTAGCGCGTCACCTGCGCGAGCGGCTGGGCGAGATACATGCCCTCGCGGCGGAGATCCAGCGTGCGATCCGCGCCGGGCATCGAGTGCTTACCTGCGGGAATGGCGGCAGCGCGGCGGAGGCGGCTCATCTGGCGACGGAGCTGCTGGGCCGCTACAAAGGCGACCGGCCGGCGCTGCCCGCGTTGGCGCTCAATACCGACGGGGCGCTCCTCACGTGCATCGGCAACGATTTCGGGTATGATGCTCTCTTTGCCCGGCAGGTCGCAGGGCTCGGCCAGGCCGGGGATGTGCTGGTCCTTTTCACCACCAGCGGCAACTCGCGCAACCTGGTGGAGGCAGCGTGCGTGGCGAAGGCGCAGGGCCTTTTCACCGCCGCACTGCTAGGCAAGGATGGAGGCGCGCTGCGCGGCGTGGCCGATTGGGAGCTCCTCCTCCCGTTCTCGGAGACGGCGCGCGTGCAGGAAGGCCACCTGATGGTCGTCCATCTCCTCTCAGAGCTGCTGGAAGAGTATCCATCCGGCGGCTGTCGATAGGCACGCGGCCGCTGCCTGTCAGCCCTTGAGATCCTCCCGCGCGTCCAGCCACTCCGGCATGCCCGGGGGCGCGACAAAAACGGTATGTCCCTCTCGCTGGGCGCACTCCCTGCGGATCGCCATGAGCACGATATCATCGCGCAGCCGGCCGTGGCTATGCGCGATCACCGCGTCGTAGAGGCCGCCCAGGATCACCTCCGGCGCACGCTCCGCGTGCCGGGCAACGAGATCGCATACCCGCTCCAGGCCTAGGCGACCATCATCGCCAGACGCATCCGGCAAGCCATCCGTGTAGAGGAAGAGCAGGTCGCCCTCCTCAAGCTGCGTATCGACGAGGGAGTAGGGGCCGGCGGGCATGCCGAAGAATGCGGGCCCCTCCACAGGCAGGACCTCCATTCGTCTCTCGGCGGCATGCCACAAGAGTGGTGGCTCGTGGCCGGCGCTCGCGCAGAGGAGCCGGCCGGTGTCGCGTTCAAGAACGCCGAGGAAGAGGGTAAGGATCCGGTCGGGATCCGCGGCGGTGATGGGACGCCGCGCCGCCGCGAGGACGCGCTCGGGGCGCTGCGGATCCTGGAGAACCAGCGCCATGATCGTGTGCTGCGCCTGGGCGGCCAGGACTGCCGCATCCAGACCTTTTCCGCCCACGTCGCCGACGACCACGCCAATCCGGTGCGGATCGATCTCGATCAGGTTGTAGAAGTCGCCGCCGACATCGGCCTCGAGGAGCGCGGGACGATAGCTGTGCGCGACCGCATAGCCCGGCAGGCACCCTTCCTCGCGAGGTAGCAGCGTGCTTTGGAAGCGCCGGGCGATCTGCTTTTCGCGGTGATACGCCTCTTCTGCTTGCCTACGTGCCTCGCGAAGCGCCGCCTCGGCCTGCTTCCGCTCAGTGATGTCGCGAATCAACCCCGTGAAATGGACATGGTCCGCGAGGCGGACTTCGCTGACCGCCAGATCCATCGGGAAGAGGGTGCCATCCTTGCGCT
>DUUU01000117.1 GCA_012841485.1 Armatimonadota bacterium | reverse complement strand
GCCGCGCCGGGATGGCCGGCGAACGCGGCCAGTTCGGCATAGGTCACCGTCGTGCCCGCGGGCACGCGCGCGCACGCCTCCAGGACGCGGCGTTGAAAGGCCGGGCAGGCGGAGAGATCCAGCGGCACGTCGAAGCGCGTGCGCTGGCCCACGAGGTACTCCTCGAGCTGCGTTGCGAGTTGGATGGCCAGCGCGGGGAGGGGCGCTTCGGTCGGCGCGCCGGCAAACTCCAGGCGGCTCACTCCTCGAGGGGTAATCCATGCCCGAAACGCGCTTTCCCCGGCGTGAATCCCGACGACCTGGGCGGGCCCGTTCCCGACGGTGTCGCGCTCTCTTCTTGCTCCGCTCATCCTCGCGTTGCTCATCTCCTCACTCAACATGATTCCCCGGGAGAGGCGGGAAAATCCTGCCGGCCGAACTGTATGTATGCCGGGTTTGATAGCAAAACGGGAGAGGAGCGAGCAGGGAAGATGGCGGAGCAGGAGCGGGTGATCGTGGTTGGGGGCGGGGCTTCGGGGATGATGGCCGCAGGTACGGCGGCCGAACGCGGGCATCGGGTGCTCCTGCTGGAGAAGAACCGGTCGCTTGGCCGGAAGCTGCGGATCACGGGCAAGGGCCGGTGCAACCTGACCAACCTCACCGATGTGGAGGGCCTGGTAGAGCATCTTCCTGGCAACGGGCGGTTCTTGCGCTCCGCCTTCTACCGCTTCGGCCCAGAGGATCTGATCGCGTTTTTCGCTGCCTGGGGGCTCGAGACAAAGGTCGAACGCGGCAACCGCGTCTTCCCCGTCAGCGACGATTCGGCCGATGTCGTGGTGGCGCTGGAGCGGTTTCTCCAGGCGGGGCGCGTGGAGGTCTGGAAGGAGAGCCCTGTGAGCCGGCTTCTGGTGGAGGCCGGGGCGATCCGGGGGGTGCGACTTCGAAATGGCACGGATCTGGCGGCGGCCGCGGTGATACTGGCCACCGGGGGCGCCTCTTACCCCAGCACCGGCTCGGTGGGGGATGGGTATCGCATGGCGCGCGAAGTGGGCCACACCATCGAGCCGATTCGGCCTTCGCTGGTCCCGTTGGAGGTCGCCGAGCCGTGGGTGGCCCCGCTGGCCGGGCTGACCTTGAGAAACGTGGATCTCTATGCCCTCTCGCCCGAGGGGAAGACTCTCCGATACGAGCGCGGCGAAATGCTCTTCACGCACTTTGGCGTCTCGGGCCCGCTTGTCCTGAGCGCGAGCCGGCATCTGGTTGGATGCACCGGGTGCCGACTGCGGATCGATCTCAAGCCGGCGCTCACGGAGGAGGTGCTGGACGCGCGCGTGCAGCGCGACTTTCAGGACGCGATTCGCCGGCAGCTTGGCAACGCCCTCAACAAGTTGCTCCCACAGGCGCTCGTCCCTGTCGTCCTCCAGGTGGCGGGCCTACCCGAGGATCTGCCCGTTCATCAGGTGACGCGCAAGCAGCGACACGCGCTGGTGCGCGTTCTCAAGGGGCTGATGCTCACCGTGACGCGCCCTCGTCCCCTCGCGGAAGCGATTGTCACGGCCGGCGGTGTCTCCACCCGCGAGATTGACGCGCGCACGATGGCCTCGCGCGTGGTGGATCGCCTCTACCTGACCGGCGAGGTGATCGATGTGGATGGCTACACTGGGGGCTACAACCTGCAGGTTGCCTTTACGACCGGGCGGATTGCGGGGGAGTCGGTGTAGGCCCGCGAAACCAGGAAGGATGCGGTGGGGGCGGTGCCGAACCGCTCTGAAGTGGAGGGCCGTGCCGGCCCAGGGGCCGAAGGGTGGCGCGGGCCGTTGGAGCCCTCTCTAGCGGGCGGGCTCTGGCAAGCTGCAGTCTTTGATCTGCCATTCCGCATCCACTTCGCGTTTGCCCTGCCTGAGAAGGAGGATCTGCCATGGTGAATTGGGGTGTTATCGGTTGTGGAGGGATAGCCGACCGTCGTACGATACCGGGTCTGGTTGAGGCGAAGAACGCGCGCCTGCTGGCAGTCATGGACCAGGTGCCGGAAGTGACCAAGCGGGTGCAAGAGAAGTATGGCTGCCCGCGCAGCTATGACTCCGTGGCCGATCTGCTCGCGGACCGCGAGATCGACGCGGTCTACATCGCCACGCCCGTTTTCGCACACACCGAGCAGGTGATGGCCGCGGCCGCGGCGGGCAAGCACATCCTAGTGGAGAAGCCTCTGGCGATGAATACGCGCCAGGGTCGCGAGATGGTCGAGGCGTGCAAGAAGGCCGGCATCTACGCGACTGAGGGCTACATGATGAAGTTCCACAGCCTGCATCAGCGGGCGAAGGAGATCATCGACTCGGGCACGCTCGGGAAGGTCGTCCTGATGCGTGCGCAGCTCTCCTGCTGGTATCCGGAGATCCCGGGCGCCTGGCGGCAAGATCCCAAGCTGGGTGGCGGCGGCGCATTGATGGATATGGCGACGCACCTCTATGACCTGATGCGCTGGTTCGTGGGTGACGTGAAGGAAGTCGCGGCGCTGGCGGACACGCTCGTCTTCAGCTACGGGGTGGACGACTCCTCGAGCACGCTCCTGCGCTTCGAGAGCGGCGCTCATGGCTTCGTCGATGCCTTCTTCTGCGTGCCGGACTCCTCGGTGCAGAGCCGCCTGGAGATCTATGGAAGCCGGGGAAGCATTCTGGCCGAGGGGACCATCGGCCAGGGATCCGGCGGCAATATGGTGGCCTATATCGAAGAGGGCAACCGCGGCTACGACGCACAGCAGGCGCGCGATTCCGCTGATGTGAAGCCGCAGACGGTCACTGCGGAGGCTGTGAACCCGTACACCGCCGAGGTGGAGTACCTCAGCCGGTGCATCGAGGAAAAGCAGGCGCCGCAGATGAACACGCTCGAAGATGGCCTGCAGACGCTCGCGATTGCGGAAGCGGCTTACCGGGCCGCCAAGAGCGGCCGCCGCGAACCCATCGCGTAACGAATCGATTGACCCAGTGCCGGCGTCGCCTGCGGGCGTTGCCGAGAACCCGGAAGGGGTTCCCTCGTGGGGCCCAGGGCGTTCTGTCCTGGGCCCCCACCATATGCCGGGTGATGCGGTCGCGGGCGATGTGCCATCCATGGAGGCTAGCGCGCGGCTGTGAGGATCCCGCGTAGAGGAACCAGGAGGGCTGTCGCATGAGTCTGGATGACTGGCTGCAGAGCGGGAGTTGGGCGACAGGTCCGGCCGGGCTGGGGGAGGCGGCGGGCAAGCTGCTGGAACGTCTGGGCGGATCTTACGAGAAGGGCCGGCGGACGGCAAGGGCCGCGAGGCAAGAGGGCAAGAAGCGACTGGAAGACGCCTCCGAGAAGTACGGCGTCTCCGAACACGTTGATGCGGCGAAGCGACGCGCCGAGGCGGCTCGCGAGCGGGCGGCAACTGCCGCCGAAACCGCCTTACGCTTTGTGAGAGAGCGGCCGGCGGCGCGCATCGCGCGGGCAGGCATCCAGATCAAAGCGGGCCTCACCGGATTCGGCGCCGGCTATCTCTTCCCGGAAGTAGAGGTGCTCTTCCTCGGTGCCAGCGGTCAAGGCCGGTGGCTCACGCAGAGTGGAATCCCCGTGTGGGGGGCCGAAAAAGTGGTGCGCTCTCTTCTCCTGGAGCGCGGGCGCGCGGAATGCGGCGACAACCAGGCCAAATTCGACACCCGACGCGAACTGTATGGCGCCGTGGCGGCTCCCCTCTTCACCGGCTTCAGTACCGGCCTGGGCCTGCGCCTGATCCTGGATGCCCTCAGCATGCGCGGCGTCTACGGTATCGGCCGGGTCATCGTGGGCGGCCGGGAGATGATCTTCGAGCGCATCTGGATGCTGGGCAACGGCGTTTGGTGCCTCCTGATGGGCAAGGATCTGCTCCTGGTCACCCTCGGGCGCTCCAAGAACCAGACCTTCTCGGACGTCCTTCAGAAGCTCCGTGACGGACACGAAGACGAGGAAGAGGAAGAGCCGGTGTAGGGCTGCATAGGAGGGAGCGCGCACGCTGGGTGGCCATCGCTCCCTCCATCCTCGGAAGGGGGTGCAGGCGCGCCCTCGCGTTACCCCAACTCGAAGCTGGCCGCGCCGTAAAGGCTGGCCACGCCGTCCGAGCATCTGGACGCGCCCAGGACCATGCGGGTCAGCCGTCGGATGGCCTGAAAGCCGTACGACTCCACGAGCGCCAGGCTGGCGGCGTTGTCCGGCAGAACGTCCCAATAGACACTCCCTGCCGGCAGAGCGGCCAGAAGCGTCTCGCCCACGGCGCGCGCATCCTCGGGGTTGCGTGAGACGAGCGGCCCCAGGTAAGATGCGTTGAACCCAAGGCGCGCGAAACCGTAGGCCTGTAGCTCGCCGCCGCGCTCGATCACCGCCGAGGGCCCCTCCCGGTGCAGAAGGCGCAGCAGCGGGAGCCGGTCCGCGTCGAACGCGGCGCGGTCCATCTCTGCGATCTTCGGCCAATCCCCAGGGGCAATGGGGCGCGCCTGGTGGTGGGAGGGGAGTCCATCCGGGCGGGCGCCTGTCATCCGATAGCAGGGGCGCTCATCCCGGAAACCAAGTTTCAGGTAGACGGGGCGGCCCTGATCGGTGGCGTCTAGCTTGATGCTCTCCACGCCGTGCTGTTGCAGGTACCGGATGCAGTGCCCCATCAACGCCGAGCCGATGCCCCGCCGGCGAAAGTCGGGGTGGACCAGAACCATGCCAATCCAGGCGACCCGCGTGCCATAGCGGACCGCGCTCGCTGTGCCGCACCGCGTTCCCTGCTCCTCGGCAACAAAGACGCCCTCCGGGTCGAGCGCGAGCAGACGCTCCCAATCGGCCTCCAGCTGGTTCCACCCGGCGATCCGGCACAGCTCCAAACCGAAAGGGATCTCCTCGGCGCGCATGGGTCGGATCTCTGCCATCGGCATTCTCCTCCTACATCGTGCGGATAGGCTGGGGACTCTGGCCCCGAGCCAGGCAGTCGGGGCGGCTTACTTCTTGACCTCTCCCGCCTCCGGCTTGAAGTGATGCCAGATCCAGAACCCGAACCCGACCACTAGGAACGCGCCGATGATCAGATCCGCGCCGTGGAAGTAGTGGCGGATGTTCTGCCAGTTCTCGCCAAGCAGCTTTCCCACATAGGTCAACAGGTAGCACCAGGGCACCGAGCCGACGAAGGAGAGGATCAGGAAGGGCACGAACGGCATCCGGCTGATCCCGGCGGGCAGGGAAATGAAGGTGCGGATCACCGGGAGCAGGCGGCTGATGAAGACCGCCCACATTCCCCAGCGCTCGAAGAAGCGATCCGCCATGTCCAGGTCTTTACGTCGGATCAAGACGTAGCGCCCGTAGCGCTCCAGGAAGGGACGGCCTCCCCAGACGCCGACCCAGTAAGCAACGGCCGACCCGATGGCGCATCCCACCGCGCCGGCAATCGAAGCGGAATGGATGTTGAAGTCGCCCGTTGAGACCAGGTAGCCAGAGAAGGGCATGATCAGCTCGCTGGGCAGGGGAATACACGCGCTCTCAATGGCCATCAGGAGCGCGATGCCGGCGTAGCTCATGGAGCGGATGACATCTGCCACCCACGCGCCGATTGGTGCCAGGATTGCTTCCAAGTGCGAGCCCTCCCATCGCCCGTAGCGGTGCCGCGGGCGGTACACAAAAGAACTCCCGTGGCCAACGTGGTATCAGCCGCGGGAGAAATATCTATTAGCACAAGATTCCGCGCGAACGGGGCCATCTCCTTCCCCGGGAGTGAGGCGATCATCGCCTCCGCCAGGAATCACGCCATCCAGAGCGAACCCTCACCTAACTGCCGGATGAACAGCGGAGCCGGCAGCCTCATCGATTGCGAACAAGGAAGGTGCTCCTATGGCCAAAGGACACGGCCACAAGCTCTGGATCATTCCCGATGGCTACATTGCCACGACACCGGCGGACGCGATTGGCCCCTCCGGATATGTCACCCACGAGTCGGTCTGTATCTTGAATGATGGCGACGAGCCCGCGCAGTGCACGCTGGATGTCTACTTCGAGGATCGCGACCCGATTCTCGGCATCCCGTTCACCGTCGGCGCACAGCGCTCGCTGCACCTGCGTCTGGATAAGCTGAAGACGCCTTCAGGCGAGGAGATCCCCCGGGACACCTGCTACTCGTTGCGCGTGACGAGCGACCGCAACATCGTCGTCCAGCACTCCCGGCTCGATGTGACGCAGCCCAACGCCACTCTCTTCACGACGATGGCTTTCCCGGCGGAGTAGCCGGGAGCCCTCAGCGGGCCGCCGAGAGGGTTATATGCCATCGACCAGACCGGCAAGGAGGTGGCCCACTCCGTAGGCGGCCCCCGCCGCGACAGTCCCGACGGCGAGCATCTCCAGGCCGCTTCGCCACCAGCAGCGCGGGTAGACAAGCGTGCGCGCTGCCCCGACGCCGAAGAGAGCGACGAGCGTGAGGAGAACGGCATCGGTGAAGGGCGGCGTGCGGAAGAGGTGGGGCACCAGGTAGGCGAGGAGGGGGATGGTGCCCGCGATGACGAAGGCCAGGAAGGTGGCAAAACCGTGCTTCGCGGGGTCGAGGGGCCCGTCGGCGTTCTCCTCGCCCGGGTTGGCGGCGTGCTCCGAGCGGATGCTGAGGAAGTTGCTGGCACCCATTGAGACGCCATCCGCCAGGAGGTTGGCGAAGCCGAGTATCAGCACCACCCGGTTCGGCATCTGCGCGCCGGCAACGCCGGCGGCCACGGCGAAAGTGGTGATGATCCCGTCGTTCGCGCCAAAGACGAGGTCGCGCATGTAGTGCGCGCCCAGCCTACGCAGGTGGTCTGCCCACCCCCCGTGGTTCTCGTGCGCGTTGGCCCCCATTGCCGGGCTTTTTCCCGGAAGCGCTGCCTGCCAAACCACGGCCAGGCAGCGCAGAGGCCTGCTTAAGACCGGGCGCGCCCGGCCTGGCGTGCGACAAACGCCTCGATTGCCTCGCGACAGGCGTGGGGATCGGTCTGCTCCAGGCAGAGGCGCTCCATCGGGCACATGCCATCGCCGGCGCGGTTCAGGATGTGCGGTACCTGGCGCTCCGCGGAGTAGGGGATGCTCGCAGCGCGGAGCGCCTCGATGGCTGGCTCGCTGATGATGCCGCCCTGGACCGCGACGATCCCGGCGCACCGCGCGAGCATCGCCGCCGCCCGGCCAACAACGCGGTCGGAGAGCGACGCGCCTGCCAGCTCCAGATCGGTGCGCCGGAGCATCTCCAGCAGATCCGCCACGCCGCCGCGGCTCCCCGTCGCGATCACCTCGCCGTCACGGGCGATGGCGAGCGCCAGTCCCAGCCGCTCCCGCTCCGCGCGAGCCAACTCTAGATCCGTCATGCTTCCTCCTACTGCCCGTTCCAAGACCACTCACTAAACACCGGGAACCGAACGCGACCGAGGATGTGGGCCCTCCTCGCCAGCTCAGATCTCGTCTGACGCCACCACTTCGCTGGATCCATTGGGCAGCTCGCGCAGTTCGATGGCGTGCTCGACCATCTCCTTCACATCGTCGAGGTGGGTAATCATCAATATCTGGCGGAACTGCCTGCTCAGCACGGCGAGTGCCTGGAGAATGAGGCCACGGCGCTCGCCATCCTGGCTTCCGAGGACTTCGTCCAGGACAAGGAAGCCGTGCTCGGCACCTCCGGCGCTCTCGGCGATCATCTGCGAGATGGCCAGGCGCAGGCATAGGTGGACGAGGTCGTTCTCGCCACCGCTGAAAGAGCGTAGTTCTCGGCGCTCGCCCTCGTCGTGCATCCAGAGGTTGTAGTCCTCATCCAGCTCGATCTGGTCGTACTTGCCGTCAGTGAGGTCTCGCACGAGGCGCGATGCCTTGGTGGCAAGCGCCGGACGGATGCGGCCGATCAGATCCACCCGGAACGCGGAGATCAGTGCCAGCAGCTCGTCCCGGTTCTCCTTCTCCAGGCGCCTCTCGCGGATGATCTCGACCTGGCGCTCATAGTCATCATGGCGAGTGTCCGCCTGTTGTTGCTCTGCCAGGGCGCGCTCGCGCTCGCGATCCGCACGGTGGAACTCCTGCGAGCGTGCTTCGCGGCGCGCTTCCAGCGTGCGACAGATCTGGCGGTGTTGGGCATACGCCGTGGGGTTGAAGCCAAGGGTGCGCAGCTCTTCCTCGGCGCGATCAAGCGTGGCCTGTCGCTCCGGGATCGCCTGCCGGGCGCGGGCAAGCGCCTGCTCTTCCATGGGCAGCCGCTCTACCTCCTGGCGCAGTCCGATCACCCGGTGCTCCATCTTCTCCAGCGTGGCGAGCTGGGCCAGGAGGCGCTGATGCGTCGCCGGGTCGTACTCCTGCTCGCCCATCTCAGTGAGCTCCGCCTGCGCTCGGGCCAGCTCCGCCGTGTTGCGCGCGATAGCCGATTGCACCTCGGAGAGACGCGCCTCTGCCTGGGCCACACGGCGCAGAGCAAGGTTGAGCCGCTGTCGCTCCGCCTCGGCGTCTGCCACCTGGCGCTGCAGCTGTGTGGCGCGCGCGCTATCCTCCGCGAGGAAGCGCGCGTACTCGTCTCGCTCGCCTCCCAGCGCCTTCAGCTCCCCCTCCAGATGGGTGACCACTTCGGTGTAGGAGGCGTTGAGGATGCGCTGGCAGGTAGGGCATCTCCCCGCGGCCCCCAGCTCCTTCACCGATTTCAGGTCCCGGGTGAGCTGCTGCTGCTCCCTCTTGATCTGCATCAAGCGCCCCTCGCTGGTGCGGATCTGCCCCTGGAGATCGGTGAGCTCCGCGCGCGCCTGCGCCAGGAGTGCCTCGGCCTGGTCGTGGGCTACCTGCAAGCCGTCGCGCGTCGAAAGATCCTTGCTGAGCGTGGCGGCCTGTCCCAGGAGGTCCTGGCCGGTTCTCTCATAGTGCGCGATGGTGCGCACCAGGGCGTTCCGCCGGCGTTGCAGGCCCGCGGCCAGCTCCATCGCCTGGCGGCGTGCGCGCAGTTCCAGGAGAGGTTGCAGCGAGGGCTCGAGACGGCGCAGTTCTTCCTGCTTGGCTTGCAGGTCGCGCACGTGGTCGGCATAGATCGCCTCCTCCCGGCGGGCGGCCTCCAGCGCCTGACGGGCCAGATCCCGGGTGCGTTCGGCCGCGGTGTATCGTCTCTGCTGCGCCTCCATCTCATCCAGGCGCTGGCGCGCCTCCGATAGCTCGCGCTCCGTGGCGTCGAGGGCAGCCTGGGCTTCCTCGCGCTGGCGGGTGAGAACCGCCACGCGCTCCCGCGCGGCCTTTCGCGCTTCCTGGATCGCCTCTAGGGAGGGAAGCGCCGCTTCGCGCGCGCGCAGATCGCGCTCCGCGTCGGTGATATCGCGGCGCAGCGCCTCGATGGCGCGATCCACCCGCTCCAGGCCCAGCATGCGCAGGATGTAGCGCTTCCGATCCCGCGGTTCCCACGCGACGAGGGCATCCAACTCTTTCTGCCGGGCAAAGAACGAGACCATGAAGGCGCGGTGATCCATGCGCAGGCGGGAGGCGATGAGCCGGTTGGTTCGCTCGGTGCCCACCTCGGCAGGCACTCCATTGACCGAGACCTCGGCGTGAGCGGTGAGGCTGGCGCCGCGCAGCTCTCGCACCACGCGATACTCGTCCCCCTCAATCTCGAGGGTGAGGGCAACCCGGCAGGGCACGTTGCGTCGGAAGGGGAGCCCTTCATTTCGGGTGCGGCTGACGGGCGAGCCGTAAAGCGCCCATGCGATCGCTTCGACCAGGGATGATTTCCCCACGCCGTTGGGTCCGAGGACGCCCATGAGGCCATCGGGAAACTCCAGAGCCAGGCGCTCGAACTTGAGGAAGTTCTCAAGATCCAAAGAGATCAACCGCATCCGACTCATCCTCCCCGATCACGCTCGTGAGATACTCCAGACCGGCGCGCGTCAGCGCGTTGCGATCGCGGCCATGCACATCGGCCGTCTCCATGAAAGAGCGCCACTCTTCCTCCAGGGGACGGAACGTGCCACTTGAGACCTCTTTCTCCTCCGGCCCATCGCCTTCGCGCTCCCAGCGGATCGCGAAGTGGAGTGCATCGGCGACCAGGTCGCGCAGCTGGCGCAGGTCCAGATTGGCGCGGGTAGCAGGCGACACATGGCGCAGCCCCAGCCGGACGATGGCACCTGAAAGCGATTGCGCTTGCAGCCGCCCGGCCATCGCCTCGAGGAGGTCGTCAGCATCCATCTCTTTGGCATCGATTGGATCCAGATCCAGCATGGGGCGCACCGGGATCTCGCGGAACTGGGGCTGCGGATCCTCCGGGTCGAAGAGGCAATAGCCCTTGGTCTGGCCAACCTCGCCGAAGCTGAAGCGCTCGATAGAGCCGGCATACCACACGCCGGGCTGGAGCGGTACGTGCTTGTGATAGTGGCCGAGGAGCACGCAATCCATCGCCTTCGGAAGTTGGTCCTCGCCCAGGATCTGCTCGTTGGCCTCCGCCATGCGAAACTCCCGGAACCCCCGGATGCCGACATGCAGGAGCGCGATGTTGTGCTTGGCCGTGGGATCCGGGGTGATCTGGGCGACCTGCGCCTTTAGCTCTTCCTGCGAGAAACAGTGGGGCATGGCGTGGAAGGCGACCCCTTTGGTGATCACCTTCTCATACTGGGCGGAGTAGACGGCGTGGACCCCGCCGAAGAACTCGCCGAGCAGGGCGAAGAGGCTTCCCGTGGCGCGCAGCCGCGGCGTCGAGTGGTTCCCTGAGATCAGCACGAGCGGAATATCCCGCTCGATGATGCGCCGGATCTGACGCGCGGCGTGGTAAACCGCGCGGTTGGCCGGGCGCGGGGAGTCGAAGAGGTCGCCGGTATGGACCACGATATCTGGTTCATCGGCCAGGATGCCATCCACGACCCGCTCGAAGGCGTCGTAGACATCCTGCTCGCGCTGGTTGATGCCCGTCTCCGGTACAACCTTGCCGTAGCGCATATGGCCGAGGTGGGTGTCGCTCAGGTGCGCAATGCGCATGCTTCCTCCAGGAGGCCTTCCCTAGAAGGGGAACGTCCGTGTGCATTATACCATGACCGCCCGTTTGCGGACAACCACCTCGACTGGGATGCCGGAGGCAACGCGCGGGCAACCGGGGCTGGCGAGGGCAGGGATGGGGGGCCCGCAGGGCCTGTGCTGGGAAGCAGCACGGGCCTTTAGGCCCACGCCTATGAGGCCGAAAGGTAGGAAAGCCGCCATCGTATCGGTCACCTTGATCCGCGGTGTCGCCGGCACGGGGGCGGGGGAGAGGATGGTCATCGCGGCGGTCTGACTGAATGTTGACAAGGTAAACCGCGATAAGGTATACTGACTTTTGTAAGGAAGCGCTGAACAGCGCGGCAGCGGGCGGGGAGATCTCCGCCCGGATATTGCCCGTTGCATCCGGCAATATGCCGGCACCTGAGCGACCCTTCTCTCGTGTCCGATGCCACGACGCGTTTCCCGTCGAACACCTGTAGCGAGTACTGCGACCGCCGCGGGCGGATAGCGCATGGCCCCTCTCGCGAAGCTGCGTGGAGGCGACCCGGGCGGCACCATCGCGTTGGTGCCG
>DUUU01000116.1 GCA_012841485.1 Armatimonadota bacterium | reverse complement strand
TCTCCTCCCTGATCAGCACGGACTCGCGGGGTCACCAAGCGCTTATACCCACTTTTCCTCTGAATGAAATGACCCTGAAAGCAGACGCATGGATGAAGGGCCGAACGCCGACGGGGGGGCAGCCTTCGGTGCTTCGGTTTCCTTCTCTCGGAATCCCAGAAGCGCAGGGTGAAGGGCGCTTGAGTTTCCACCCGCGCGCGCCGAAAGAAGTACTATAAGGAATTTGAGAGATGCTCAACATCAGCACAGAGATGCTCCAACGATATGGTCGCCTGTTCGAGGCGGGTCAGGCGATCTTCGCCGAGGGCGAGCGCGGGGATGAGATGTACCTCATCCACGAGGGAAAAGTGCGCATCCACCGGCGGATGGGGGGGCGCGAGACGACGCTCGCGGTGCTGCCCCCCGGGGAGTGCTTCGGCGAGATGGCGTTGATCGATGACGGCCCGCGTTCCGCCAGCGCCACCGCGCTCGCGCGCACTCAGCTCGTCGTGATCGCGCGGAGCACCTTCGAGACGCTGGTCTGTACCAACGCCTCGATCTTTGCAGGGCTCCTGCGCAAGCTGAGCGAGCGTCTTCGCCGCGCCAACCGGCAGATCCAGGTGCTGCTGATGCGCAATGATACGGCGCGCGTTGCCGCCACCCTCCTCCTTCTCACGGGCGAGGGCAACGCCGGCAACGAGGGCATCGTCCTGGAGAGGAAAGCCACCATGGAGACGCTGGAGTTCATGACCGGCGTGCCCGAAAAGGAGATCGAGCGAGTCTTCGATACCCTCCAGAACGCGGCCATCGCGCGCATGGCAAAGCGGGAGATCGTGGTCCTCTCCGCCCAGGGCCTCGAACACTTCGTGGATTACCTCGAGCGCCGCGACCGGCTGGGGGCGTGACGCGCCAGACAGCGGGGTGAGCTCTCTCCCCTGCCCCGGCCGGCTTTAGCCAGGCGCATCGAAGCGCCCGTGGATGTGAATGGCGGCAATCGCCGCCTGCCCCATGCCGATGATGATCTGCGCGTACCCGGTTCCGGCCACATCGCCCACGGCGTAAACGCCCTCAATGTTGGTGGCGCAATGGGCATCCACCTGGATAAAGCCCCGCTCGTTCAACGCCACGCCCATCTTCGCCGCCACCTCGGATCGCGGGTGGATCTCTCGGGCGCTGTAGGCACGGTCCACCTCAATGCGCGTGCCATCCTCCAGGAGAAAACCTCGGATCTCGGTGCCTTCGTCCATAACTTCCACGACCGGCGGCTCCAGGCACGGAATGCCATAGCTCTCCAGGGTCTCCCTCAGCGCGGGATCGATCTCGTGGAGGGAGCCCTCGCCATTGAAGAGGATCGTGACACGATCGGTGAAGGCGGCAAGAAAGAGCGCGCGCCGGGCCACCCGATCACCGGTGCCGAAGACCGCCAGACGCTTGCCGTTCGCCTCATACCCGTCGCACACGGGGCAGTGGCGCAAACCCCGCCCAAGGTACTTGTAGGCGTTG
Source organism: Armatimonadota bacterium (assembly GCA_012841485.1). Next base: position 30,713 of record DUUU01000116.1, on the reverse strand, counting down.
GGGAAGTTGGGCGGCGTATCGCGAACGCCCGTGGCGAAAATGACATGGCGCCCGTGGAACACCCGGCCATCAACCAGGCGAACCCGGAAATCGTTGTTCTGGCCGCTCACCGCATCCACTTCCCCATGGACCAGAGTGGCCCCATATTTGAGCGCGTGCTCGCGGCATCGCGCGATCAGCTCATCACCGCGGATTCCCTCGGGATACCCCGGAACGTTCCAGGTGCGCTCGATCCAGCGGGCGCGCTGATCCTCCATGGAGATCACCAGCGCGTCGCAGTTGAAGCGGGCAAAGTAGAGAGCGGCGGCGAGGCCTGCCGGCCCGCCCCCGATGATGATGCAGCGGCAGCGTCCTGGATGCTCCCTGACCATTCCGCTCTCAGTCATACCGCACTCCCGACTCTGGCAGGCCTTCGTTCGGTGCGCCCGTGGCGGCGCCGGCACATTCGGCCGCTTGGGCGCTCAAGCGAAGGCGGGGATCGGCTCGGCTGCAGCCCCCGACACGCTCGGGGCGCGCTCGGGCACGCGCTGCTTCACCAGCCGGACCGTCGTGCCTCGATGCCAGATGATCTCCACATCATCCATGAGCTGCCGCATGATGTGGAGGCCATATCCTCCTTCCCGCAACTCGCCGGCGGCCGGCGCGCGCCGCGATCCCTCGGTGAACCCGGGGCCCTGATCATGCACCTCCACTAGAACGCACTCGGGCGCCAGGAAGAAGGTGACGCGGACCGTGCTCCGCTCCTTCTCGGGCGAGCCGTGGCGGATGGCGTTGGCGCATGCTTCCGTCACCGCCAGATCGAGGTCATCCGTCTCCGCGGGGGTCAAGCCCGCCTCGATGGCGATACGCTCGACGGCACGGCGAACAACGGCCGCGTTCTCCGGCCGGCTCGAGATGTCGAGCCGGCACCAGTAATACTGCGCATCACAACGCATCATAGCCGGAATACCCTCGTTCTCTCATACCCAGCAAGACCAGGCGCTAACCTGCTAAGTGGGTGGGGCGACAAAACGGGTGGTCTGCAGCAACAAAGTGCATCTCCCCGGAGGGCCCCGTTGCCGCCCTCCGCAGGGAAGACCCACCAGCCGACAAGCAGCGCCCCGAGTCGACGCGGCCATTGAATGCAGGAGTTGTGCCACACGGAACGCGGCGCTCCGGGCATCCACCGGCAGCGGATGGACATGGCGAAGCGCCGTGCCATAGGTTGGGGGATTCCGGCCGAGGGCAATCCGGGCCCACGATGGAACCCGCGCTCGCTCCCGGCGAACTGACTGGGAGTGCCGGCCTCCGCCGGCGTGGCTCAACCGGCTGGAGGCGGCACTCCGCTCTCTATCTGGTGGCTAGGACGAGAAGCGCAGGCCGAGAGAGCTGCGCCGGGGCATGCGCGCCGGCAGCGCCGTGACCGGCTCGTTGGTCCAGAAATCGCGAGGCGTGCCGGCGAGACCGTGGGCCGCCGGGTCAAAGTCAAGGAAGGCCGGCTTATCGCTCCAGTTGAAGAGGCCGACGAGGGTGTCCTTCTCGCCGCGGCTGATCCAGATGCGCGGGATCTCCTGCTCGCTCTCGAAGAGATCGACCGGCACGGCCGCCGGGCGCCTGGGCTCCAGCACGCGCTTCACGATGGAAAGACCGGTGTCGTTCAGCTTGTGCAGCGCGTCTCCCAGGATCACATCCCCACCGCTGAGGTGAACCAGGAGGGCATAGGTGCGCGCCTCCATCTCGCTAAGCTCCACGCCCGACATCCAGCCGCCATCCAGCCCGGTCGGTACCACCACGCGCCGGCGGCCATAAGGAGGCGCGGCGGTGTCCGGGCCGCGTACCACCAGGAAATCAGGGTCGCCGTTCCACAGGTTGCCCTGCATCCACCACCGCCCCGAGATGCCATGGGCGTTGCGCAGGATATGCCCCCAGTAGATGTGGATATCGCCCGTCGTGCGCACGGCATCCGCCAGACCGACGACGGACTCGTAGGGCGAGCCGCAAGAGAGGAGGTAGGCCTCCGGGCCGATGGCATCCCGAATGGCGGTGAAGGCGCGACGGATGAGGTCGGCGCGGCCAACGCGCGCGTCGCGGAAGCGCACGGCGTTGAGGATGCAGTGCGAGAAATCCACCTTGAAGACCTCGAAGCCGTCGGCGCGCAGGCGGCGGAAGATCGCCTTCAAGTGCTCGATCACCTCGGGCACGGTCGGGTCGAGGTAGGCCATTGGGCCGTAGGAGTAGCTATCCGTTTGAACCTGACCATCGGCGCGCTCGGCGAACCACTCCGGCTTTTCCAGGTAGAGCGGGTTGTAGATGTTCACCAGGAGAGGGGCCGTCCAGATCCCGGGGACGCCCCCGCGCGACTTCACGTGCCGGCAGAAGTCCGCCAGGCCTTCTGGGAACTTGCCATTGGCCTCCCAGCTTCCCCACTGGCGCTCCCATCCCTCATCGATCACGAACGCCTTCAGCGTGTCGCCAAACCGCTCGCGCGCCGCATCCAGGGTCTCGTCCATCGCCTGGCGAGTGACGGCACCGCTGTAGAAGTCCCAGCTATTCCATCCGACCAGGGGGGCGCGGGTCGGCTTGCGTTCCAGGAGCTCGTGCCATCGCCGCCCGTACTCCTGCATGAGATCGGTGCCCCGAGAGCCCTTCAGCGCGAGGAGGGGCGAGGTGCGAACGCTTTCGCCCGGATCCACCCGGCACTCGAAGCGGAAGCGCGCCTCGAAGCCGAACTGGGCCTCCAGGTGCGGCTCGGAATGCAGGGTGACGAATTCGGAGAAGGCCGGCCCCATGGGGGGCACGACGCCGAGGAGCAACGCCTCGCATCCTTCCTTCTGGTAGACGATGAGCATGTTGCTGGGCATGACGAAATCGAGCCAGGGCGTCTTGCGCCCCACCGGTTTTGCCCCGGCATTGATCCCCTGGAAGCTGGGGCCGTGGATGAACTCGCGGAAGTCCCGCGTCTCCAGGGGGTGCGGGAAGGCCGAAGGCGACCACCGCGCGAGGTGAACCGCGCGCAGCGTCCGCGCCTCGGAACCGGCATTGAGCACATCCAGGAAGAAGGCGCCCGCGGGGCCCTCGCGCAGAGTGAGCTGCCAATCGCCATGCCGACATGAGGGGTTCCCCGCGGCATCCGGCGACCACGCGGCACGCACCGGTTCGTCATTCACCAGGATCTCGCCCGGGGCCTCGCCGCAAGGAGTATCCAGAAGAAGGGCGCCTCCGGCGAAGCGCAGACAAGAGGAGTACACTTGCATCAGTTCAGACCTTTCAAGACGCTATCGCAAGGGGTAGCCCGCGCGCCATCAGCCAGCCGCCGGCCGGTGACGAGCTACCACGGAAGTCACCCACACCTGCCCGCGCACGCGGGGAAGCCGAGGCAGCCAAGCCCCATCAGGTGGATGCCGGTGCTCCGAGGCAGTTCGCCGCTGCCACGTGCCTCTCCGCCCCGAGGGCGCGAGCTCTCCTGGCGGCTATTCCCCCGCCGTCCCGATCTCCGCCAGCAATTCATCCGGCGCGAGGGACTCCCTCTTCAGGGCACGCCCCAGCTCCTCGCCGACCAGCTTGCCCCGCCAGACCGATACGCCGCGGCGAAGCATGGGGTCCTCGCGGATGGCCGTCGCGATGCCGTCGCGAACCATGCGCTCCAGGTAGGGCCAGGTTGCCTGCGATAGGAGGCTCGAGGCCGTGCGCGGGAAGAGCGCTGGGATGTTCTGCACGCAGTAGTGGAGGATGCCATCCACCACGCGGATCGGCTGCGCGTGGGTCGTCTCCTCGCTCGTCTCGATGGCGCCATGCGGATCGGCCGCAACGTCCACAATCAGGGCGCCGCGTGGCATCAGCGCCAGCATCTCGCGCGTGACCAGATGCGGTTCTCCTGGCATCCAGTAGGTGCAGTTCACCAAAACATCCGTTTCAGGAAGGAGGCGCCGGATCGCATCCTCGGTGGAGAGTTCGACGCAGGCTCGGACGAAGGTGCGACGCAAGCCGTGGGCGACCTCCGGGCGTGACTCCAGAACGGTGATGCGCGCGCCCGCGCCGAGGGCCGCCCGTGCCGCCGTGCGACCGGCTGTGCCGCCCCCAAGGATGGTGACCCGCATCGGGTCGGCACCTTCCGTGGTGAAAAGGCACTTGCCCACCCCATCATACAGCGACTGCGTGAACTGCGCGGCGATGGCGATAGCGCCCGCGCCCGCGATGCGGCTCATCGGCGCCAGGAGCGGACGCCGGCCCTGATCGTCGGTAACCTCCTCGTAGGCGATGGCGGTGCAGCGCGCTGCCAGGAGCGCCTCGACCATGCGAGGCCGCGGCGCCAGGTGCAGGTAGGTGAAGATGACCTGGTCCGGACGCAGCAAGCCATACTCCGGTGGCAGCGGCTCCTTCACCTTCCAGAGGAGATCGGCGCGTGCATACACCTCCTCCATGGTTTCCACCAGCTCGGCGCCGGCGCGCTCGTAGTCAGCATCCGAGTGGCCGCTCGCGATGCCGGCGTCATGCTGCACCAGAACGTCCACGCCCAATTCGCGCAGTCTCTGGACGTGCTCCGGCAGGCCGGCCACCCGCTTCTCCTCCGGCTTGATCTCCTTCGGGATTCCCACACTGCAGTGCCGCATCATCCGCTCCCTGCTCTGGTCCGACTCTCCGATGGGTACAGCGTACCCATTTCTGCCTACTTGCGATCGAAGAAGGGACTCTTGCCGGTGACGCTGAGAGGAAGGCCAAAAGCGATCTTTACGCCTTCGCCCATCAAACCAAGGCGAAGCGCGGCGACTCCGGCGCTAAACATCACCCGGTTATCGACGTGGTGATGGGCCGCGATGCCGGCCGCGGAGCCGACGGCGATACCGAGGTCATGCGCCGGGAAGATGCAGGTGGCGCCCGCGCGCTCGTTCTCCTCGCAGTTGGCGAAGCCGCACAGGCCGCAAGCGGGCAGCCCGTAGCGCGCCAGCCCGGTGCCAAGCAAGACGACCACCGGCGCCGCATCCACATTGGCGGCATCGCGCGCGAAGAACGCGGCGTTCTCCGCCGAAGCGATGGCGCGCATCTCCGCCGCCAGGCGAGCCTTCGCTTCGCCGGTCACGACGGCCGTCACAAGATGGTCGGCCCCCTTTGCCTTTGGCGCCGTGCGCGCCGCCAAACAGATCAGATCCGCCACGGTCTGCAGCGCGCGCTGCTCAACCTCGGCGTTTCCTCCTGGGTGCATGATCACTTCCTGCATGCTCTACTCCTTCCCCTGGTAGCTTCGCCGCAAGGCAGGAGGTGCCCTGCCTATGCCGAACCGTTCCTGTGGCGAGGCGTGGGCCAAGGCCTCACGCTTCCGCGGCTCCCACTCGACGAGGACCGGAGGCACATCATGCACTTGATTTTGAGCACGCTTGCTCTACTGGGCGCGGTGGCCGCGCCCGAGGGGTTTACCGACTATGGCGTCGCGGCGAAAGTGGCAGAGGGCCGCGGCGTCGTGACCACGCGCGACGGCAACGGGCGCAACCTGGCGATCATCATGGTTCGTGACGTAGGAAGCCCGTCCGGCTACATCCTGGTCACAGACATCGACACCGGGAAGACGAAGCAGTTTTACTACCCGAAGGGCGCGGGCAACTCGGACGTCTTCGCCTCGTTGATGAGCCGGAACGGGCGCTTCTATACCGGGGCGGGGAAGGTTTTGCTCGAGTTTGACCCCACCACCGAGAAGTGGCTCTACCACGGAGTGCCCCATCAAAAAGCCCAGCACTTTGTCGGCGCGGCGATGTGCGACGGCCCGGATGGGCGTATCTACATCGGCACCTATCCCGACTGCCACCTCGTCTCCTACGACCCGAAGACGCAAACCGCTCAGGACCACGGTCAGCTCGATCCTAAGGAGCAATACTTCAACTATCTCGTGTTCGATAGCAAGGGGTGGGCCTACGCCGGGATCGGGACGGCGCGGTGCAACCTGGTGGCGTTCCATCCCCAAACGGGGGAAAGGCGCCAGCTGATGCCGGAAGAGGAGCGCAAGCCGGGCACCGTGAGCGTGGTCGCCGGCGCCGAGGGCGAGGCATATGCCTATTTCGGCCGACAGTGGTATCGCCTCTTCGATGGCAAGGCGGAGAAGATCCCCGTGGAGGCCGTTGGGCCGCGGGTACGCACCGGCGCGATCAGCTGGGGCAACAAGAGGGGGAGCTTCCCCGATGGCCGCCAGGTGGTGAACTACAGCGTTCCAGAGAGATGGCTGGAGGTGAAGGAGGCCGAGGGCGACCAGGTCAAGCGGATTCCCCTCGAATATGAGGCGGGCGGCGCCGACACCACCAGTCTGGCGGCCGGACCGGGCGGGAACGTCTACGTTTCCACCTGTCACCCCATGCACCTGGTGCGCCTGGAGACGGCGACCGGCGTGCTCCATGACCTGGGGCCAATCCCGCGCGTCGGCGGCGGGAACTTCTGCGCGATGGATTCGCTGGGCAACCAGCTCTTCGGAGCAGCCTACGCCCACGGCGGCCTCTGGGCCTACGACCCGGCGCAGCCGTGGAAGCCGGCGAGCAAGGTGAACGAGCCAGGAAACCCCAGGCTTCTGGCGGAATGGCAGAAGGACGTCTGCCGGCCGCGCACGGCGCTGGCCCATCCTGACGGCAAGCACGTGCTGTTCGCCGGCTTCGCCGACTACGGCTATACCGGCGGCGGCATCGGCATCGTAAACGTGCAGACGGGCGAAGCCACCCTGCTCACCGCAGATAAGGATCTCCTGCCCGGGCACAGCACGATCACGCTCAAGGCCCTCCCGGATGGCACCCTGGTGGGCGGCACCAGCATTCAGGCACCCGGCGGCGGCCACGTCATCGCCACGCAACCCGAGCTGTACCTGCTGGACTGGCAGACGAAGAAGGTCATTCACCGCGCGCCGGTCGTGCCGGACGGCGGAGATATCATCAGCATCCACGTGGGTCCCGATGGCCTGGTGTACGGGCTGACCGCGAAGAGCGCGTTCTTCGTGTTCGATCCGCGAAGCCGGAAGGTGGTGCATCAGGAGAGCTTTGCGGAGCATGGCGGAGTGCCCCGTCATGCCCTTCAGATCGGGCCGGATGGCAAGGTGTACGCGATGCTCACTCGCGCGATCCTGCGCATCGCCCCCGGCAGCTTCGCTCATGAGAAGCTTGCGGAGGCGCCGGTCACGATCACCGCGGGCGGCGCCTTGGTGAATGGCCATCTCTACTTCACCAGCGGGCCACGCGTCTGGAGCTATCGCGTGCCCGGGTTGCGTTGACTAAATGCACGCTCCCATGCTATACTTGGAGGGCCCCGTGTGGCGCATCGGACCCCGTTTCACGCCGTCTCATCTCTACCCGCGATACGGTGCCCCTCTCGCGGGAGCTACACCGTGCGCGACAGCCATGGGCAGGCGCCACCACGCGGCCGTCGGGCGTGCCGACGCGGGCGGATGCCCATGGGGGGCACGTCCCCCTCGCCACGGCCCGGGGGCCTGACCGGAAGAGTGGCACGCCATCGCGTCTCTGATAGCGGAGCGGCCGTCTAGCGCCTCTTGCCCGGACACCGCTCCCTGACCCGCTCATCTCCCGGTAGACATGCGGAGTGCTGGCATGCCCGCGAGAATGCACGATGGAACGTCTGGCGCGGCCGAGGCAAGCTCGGTCGCGCGAGGCGCCGTTGCAGAAGGAGGGAGTCCCACACGGTGTCTCTTAGTCCCTGGATGCTGGAACGGCTGGTCGCTGGAAATCGGGGCGCGCTCGCTGTCGGTCCGGGCCTTCTCCAGGTTGCCGGGTTCCCCTGGATCTTTCCATGGCGACGGCGACGCGCGCGAGCGCGTGGAGATGGCGACCTCTTGCATCCGGGGGGTGGGCCGCCTGTCTTCATCTCCGGCTGCAACCGGGGCGGCACCTCGATCCTGTCGCTGCTACTCGGCCACCACCCCCAGCTGCGCAACGTGGGCAAAGGCCCTCACCATGAGGGCCAGTGGATCTGGAAACGGCGATTCTATGACGGCAGCCGCCATCGATGGGCGTTGCCCCCCTGGCTCGAGACTTTGCGCAAGACCGAGGCGGATGCTACCCCGGAGCTGCTGGCGTTCTTTCGCCAGGCGTTTGCCTCCGTCTGCTCCACTGGCCGCCTGCTGGAGAAGACTCCCTCGAATGCCATCCGCATCCCCTTCATCAACTGCCTCTACCCGGATTGCACCGTGATCCACGTGCTGCGTGATGGCCGGCACACGACGGCATCGCTCATCGCGCGAGGCGTCCGAATGCCGTACGCGCCGTGCCAGTGGGTCTCCGTACACACGATCGCGCTGCCGGACCTGGCGGCGCTTGGTACCGAGCGTGCGCTGCTAGTGCGCTATGAGGAGCTGCTGCACGCGCCCATGGCGGTGCTGACGCGCATCTGCCGGCACTGCGCGCTCGATGACGGGCCCAAGGCCATGGCGGCGCTTGCGGCCGGAGTGAAGCGCCACCTCAAGGAGCCCCTCGACCGCTGGCGCACGCTCGATGAAGAGACACGCCGCAAGATCCTCGACGTGATCGGAGATCTACAGTCCTCCCTGCGCTACCCGGTAGAGATGTAGCTTCACCATCGAGTCGCTTGCTGCCAGGGCGCTGCGCCCGGTGTTGCGGTGTTTGAGATACAGCTCTCCCGTGGTAGAGTTTCGGTGACACTGGTTGTCTCGCGAGCGAAACGGGGAGGGGGCACGCGCCAATGGAGGAGCAAGAGAGCAGACGGCTCTTACTCTGGGGGACCCTGCTCTTGTTGAACGGATTGGTGATCGCGGGCTATGGTCTGTGGCACTATGTTCAGGCCAGCCCCGGCACTTCGGCGTGGGTGGCCGCGTGGACGGGGCTCATCGCCGGGAACCTTCTGGCCATCGCAGGCATCCTGACGGCGCTCTACTACTTCATCCGGCGCGTTCTATGAGTGGAGGGTTAGGACCGGCCGTTTCGGGGTAGCATAGCTCCATGCGGCCGTTCCCCGCCCAGGCGCGCCGCTGGCTGTTCGGGAGGTGCTGTGATGCGCATGCATTCCCCCCGGGCCCGATGCCGCGACTGCGCAGAGCGGGTGCGACGCGAGGAGGACCCCTTCACTCCCGCGGAGATTCCGATGCTCGCCCGGATGCACCTGTCAGGCGCCTGCCAAATGATGGCCCACGGCAAGGCGCTCTACGCACACGAGTTGGCTCTCTGCGGCCTCGCGCTTCTCGCCAAAGCCCCTCAAACGCGCGCGTGTCGCGACCTGCACGACCAGTTCCTCAAGCTCCTTCAGGAGATCACGCGCGCGAGGCCACCACGGGGCATGTGATGCCCTCTCCGGCCGCGCGCGACGCACCCCCGATGGGGGCGCTGAGGTCCACCACGCTTCTTGGCCACGCCGGCAGCGCCCCCGCGTTCGGGGTCACTCCCGCCCGGCACAAGCGCGGCTTCCAGGGCCGCGGGAGACCGCCCTTCCCTGGCGGGATTCCGCGCAACCCCTGTCGAATCTTCTGCTAGCGCCCTCCTGCCGCTCATGCGCTTCTGCGGGGTAGGGTTCGTGACCATTGCCCATGGGATGGCGTAATGGCTCGGCCACATCTGCACTCACCGGGAGGGGTGATCGGAGTGCCGCAACCACGCGGCACCTTTCAGGAGGGGAGCCATCGTGGCGCCGGGGAACGCCCTGCTCATCGTTGAATTCGCGGTTGTTTTCGTTGGAGTGCCGGCGCTGCTGGCCACCTACCAGCTACCCGTGCCCAAGATCCTGCTCCTCCTCGCCGTTGCGGGCGCCTGCCTGGTGTGGCTCCTCCGCGCCCCAGGATTCGACCGCAAGGTGCTATGGAACACCGAGGGCTTTCATCAGGGCGCGAGGGACGTGCTGCGGCTGTTCGCGGTGACGGCTCCCCTGCTCGTCGCTGGGGTGTTGGTGTTCGACCCGGGATCGTGGCTCGGGCTAGTGCGGCGCTCGCCGGTCCTCTGGCTCGCGGTGATGCTGCTCTACCCGCTCCTCTCGGTCTATCCCCAGGAGCTGATCTACCGCGCGTTCCTCTTCCACCGCTACCGGCCGCTCTTCCAGACGGAAGCGATGCTCACCTGGGCGAGCGCGCTCTCGTTCGCCTGGGTGCATATCATCTACGGGAACGCCGTGGCGCTGCTCCTCTCAGGATGCGGCGGCTTCCTCTTCGCGACGACCTATCGTCGCTCCGGCTCTTTGCTGCTCGCCTCGCTTCAGCATGCCCTTTACGGCTGCCTCATCTTCACCATCGGCCTGGGCCGGCATTTCTACCGTGGTCCCGCGTTCTGAACGCGCCCGGATCGGTCACGCTCCCGGCCACGCGCCTCTGGCCGCGGCATCGCGGATGGCGGCGTAGGCTTTCTCTTCGCCCATCTCTGCCAGCCGGGCGGCTACCGGCGCGGTGAGCGGCGGCAGCGCCCCGACAGACTCGAAGAAGGCGTTCTTCTCGACGGTATCCGCTTCGTAAGAGATGTAGGAGACCCCCGCATAGCGCAAGAGGATGGAGTGGCCGACCATCACGCGTGCGCCCCGCAAGAAGCTCGCCTTGAACTCGCGCAGCACGGGGCCGTTGACGTCGTCAACGAAGGGGAGCCCGGCTTTGTTCATCTCGGTGCCGATGTTGATCGGCATCCCCAGGTCGTCCGCCGCGGCGACGATGGCGCGGAGGTTGGCCACCTTCACCGCGCGCGAATCGGGGTCCTTGATGTTCCAGTTGCGGTCGGGGATGATGTTCAGCGCCTGGCATCCCTTGGCGCGCAGGCATTCCAGGAGCGCCCGGCCATCCTTCTCGCCGTCGCTGGTACCGTCCAGCCAGGTCACCATCGGCACAGCCCCGCACGAGGCGACCCAAGCGACGAAGTCATCGACGGGCGGGAAACTCTCCTCGGAGGGCTGCACGTAGCCGAGACCGCCCTTCTTCACGAGCTTCGAGCGGACCGCTTCCTCCATCGCCGGCCCGTCCAGGATCGCCTGGATCTCGGCGGCATCCTTCCCGAGAAGCCCGGACCAATACCCCGCGGTCGCTTCCGGCGTCTTGAAGATCGCTTTCGAGCGGTTGAGATAGGCGCGGATGATGTGCCGCTCCGTGGCGACGCCCAACGGCGTCAGCGGGAGCACGTCGCGCTCGTAATCGATGGCGATCTCGGATACGTGGGGGTTGATGCGTTCCAGCAGGGCCAGATTACGCGCGCGCGCGGCCTCGCGGTAGGCGGCAAGACCACTCGCCTGGGGAGAGCCCGCGGAAAGCGCGCGGGCGAAGCCCCCGCCCATGATGTAGGTGACGCCCGGCTCGCCCGGCGAGGAGATCTCCCTATCGGCATACTCCTTCAGGAAGGCGCGCGTCTCCAGGTTCACCGTGGCGCGCAGACCCAGCAACTCGCCCGCCTGGAGAAACTCGTCGAGACCGTCGAGAACATCGAAGTCGCACAAGCCCGCTGCGTAGAGCCCGGCCCGATGCGCCGCCCAGGCGATGTGCGATGGCGACCACCCCTCCGCGTTGTAGGAGAAAAAGGAGTGGAAGTGCAGATTGATGTTCTCGCTCACCGGCGCGGGAGGCAACGCCAGCGCCGCCATGCGGCCCAGCGCCTCGCGCCGTGCCACCGGGTCAAACGAATCGAGCTTCTGCTCCAGTGCCTTCGGGTCCATCATGCCTTTCTCTCCTATGGGAGATGCGTTCTCGCCGCATCCCGCTCTCCTGCTGGCTCGTGCCATGGCCTCCGCCGGCCCACTCACGCGCTCGGGCGCGCGGGATCCAGCGCCCTCATCATACCACATTCGCGCCCGGGCGTCACGCCAGAGACAGGGGCGGTCATGCAGCGGCCGGCCCCTCTGTCTCCTCATGGCATGGCCGGATGCGCGCGCTACCGGTCCGGCGGCGTCGGCTGGCAGCGGCACGGCTTGTGCCGCGGGCCGACCTCCTTGATATCGAACGGGCGGAAACCGAGCTTGAGCGCCGGCGAATCCGGCCTTAGCGCGAAGTTGCCCCTCCTCGGGTTGACGAAGAGGGGATCCGCGACCACGCTGTTCTGGTCGAAGCCCCTTCTTTGCCACTCCGCGAAAGAGGAGATCCCCCCGCCGCGGAACACCGGCTCTTTCCCGCTCGCGTTGTAATAGAGATTCCGTTCGGCGCGAAGCACGCGCTCATCCAGGCGACCCACGCTGAAAAGCGTCGCATCCGGCGATGTGGTGTAGAAGATGTTGCGCTCCAGCACCACGTCCTCGGAGTTGCTCGCGAAGTTCGAGAGGTGCCCCTGGTTCAGCCGGCCGTTTACGAAGAGGTTGTTCTCGACGCGGTTCTCCTTGCCCCCCTGGAGCATGATCCCCCCGTGGGAGCTCCCGAGGCACAGGTTATTGGTCACGGTGTAGCCGCCCGCGAAGGAGTCGAGATAGATGCTCCAGGAGAGGAAGGTGGGCCGCTCCTCCACCGAGGAGTAGCCGATGGTGTCGATCACCACGTTGTTCCGGATGACGCTCCCCGAGCGCTGGTTTCGGTCGTGCTGGGTGACCTCGATCCCGCCGGTGTCGTAGGTCTCCGTGTTCGTTCGCTCTACGCGGTTGAACTCGATCACGTTGCGCACGCCGGCGTTCTTCAGCGTGATCCCGTAGCGCGCGCTGTCGTGGATGGCGTTGTGCGAGATCACATTCTCATCAGCGCCTTTGCCTTGCAGGACCACGCCGCCGATATGCTTGTAGACCCATCCCAGGTGATGGATGTGGTTATCCGACACGGTGTTTCGCGCCGACTCCAGGAGCAGCACGCCCCCTTGAGCGCTGTGCGAGATCTCGTTTCGGCAGATGGAGTGCTCGCCGCCGCCCTCCGCGCAGACCGCGTAGCGCCCAATGCCGCGGAAGGTACACTCCTCGATGGCGCAGGCACGGGCGTCCTTCAGGTGAACCACGCCCTCCTGCCCCATGCCGTAGCCGATGCACCCGTCGCCCGGCTGATAGTCCGTGGCCTCGATGGTCAGCCCACGCAGGCGGATATATTCCACGCGCTTCCCGCTCTCAGCGTCGCCGGCGGAATCGAAGAGCCGACTTACCACCGGGGCGATCACCACGGAGTCTGGCGTCAGCGGCCGGGCCGGCCAGTAGCAGAGCCGGCCTTCCTGGCGGTTGAGGTACCACTCGCCGGGCTGGTCGAGCTCCTCGAAGACGTTCTCCACGAAGTAGCGGTCGCCCGCGTGCAACGGCGCGACGCACTCCGGCCCGGTGACCGTCACTTTTCGCGCGGCCTCGTCGACGGCCTGGATGGAGACGATCTCCTTGAAGGCACGGCAGCTGCCCGATTGGAAGATGTGGATCTCGGCGTCCGGCGCCTTCGCCCACGACGGCTTGAAGGTGCCGGGCGCGTAGTAGAACTCCGTCTTCGATCCGGCGCCGGTGCCGCCAACCGAGAGCTGGTTCCCATGGCTCGCCGTGAAGTTCTCCGCCTGGACAAGGATGAGGTGCTTCTCTTCGGCCACCGCTGGCATCGCCGTGCCGTCCGGCTTCCAATCGGGATCGTTCGTGAAAGCGAACGCCTCCAGGTTGAGCCCGCCGCCCTGGATGTTCTGCCACCGGATCACGCGCTCGCCCGCGGATAGGTGCAGCGAGGCGCTCCGGCTCCACCGGTAGCTGCTCCACCCTCCCGTATCCGGCAGGTTACTCAGCGGCACCGCCTCGCCGCCATCCACCGTGAGCACCGAGCGCCCGTCCATCGTGTCGTGGCCGTGCGGCTTGTTGAGCGCGGCGTAGTAGACCCACGCCTGGTAGTCGCCCTCGGCGGGCACGCGCACGCGGTGTTCCATCCAGTCGCCCGGGTTATGGATGTTCCCCACGCAGACACCAAAGGCGCTCGCGTCGCGACTGGCGTAGAGGAAGCCCTTCCGATAGGGGTGGGCGGGATCGAAGTTGGGATAGCGCGCGCGCACCTGGCGGGCGCCATCGACGAAGAGCTGCCGGAAGTACCAGCGCCCCGCCTTCACCTCGGGAAGATCGGCGCACACGATCTTACCCCGGTAGGGACGCCAGCCGGCGATCCGCCGCCCCCCGTGGAGGACCGGGCGCTCGCCAGGAGCGGCCACGTACGAGATGGGGCATTCTTTCGTTCCGGAGTCCTCCGGCAGGAAGGTCACGGTGTCGGTGATCGTATAGACCCCGCCCCGGAGGCGCACTTCCACCGGCGCCGACAGGGCGCCTCCCGCCTTCAGTTTGCGAATCGCGTCGCGCGCCCGCGTGATCGTGGCAAACGGCCCATCCGTCCCCGCCCGGTTTGGATCCGGCAGCCGGCCGCTCCAGGAATCGTTGCCATTCGTCGCCACATAGAGGACCACCGGCGCCTTCGCCGGCTCGCCGGCGGCCTGCCCCGCCCCGGCAACTCCCACCAGCAGCAGAGTGATCGCAAGCGCAGTTTTCATGGCGTTGCTCCTCTCACCCAGGCGACCCAGGAATGGCCGCTGGCCATCGCCAGGGCCATCCCCACGCGGCCACCGATGCCCGCGCTACAGGGCCATTCAACGGGGCGCAGCGCGGTTCCTGGCACGCCGGGAGACCCAGCGACGGGGAGGAGGCGGGCAGTGCTTGTCGAACTCTCTCTTTGCCATCGCGCCAACGAAGGAGAACGTATTGATGACCCATCGGGAACGCATGCACGCCGCCCTGCGGCACCAGCAGCCAGACCGCTGCCCCTACGTGATTAGCCTCACCCAGAAGGCCCATGCCGCGTTCGTCGCCCACTATGGCAGCGACGAGCTGCTCAAGCGCATCGACAACTCGGTTGTTGGCGTCGCCCCCCGCCCCGGCCCCAAGGATCGATGGCTGTCGGATACCGTCTGGCAGGACGAGTTCGGCGTGCAGTGGGACCGCAGTATCGACCGCGATATCGGCAATGTTTGCAACTGCGTCCTTCCCGAGCGCGACCTCAGCCGCCTTGAATTGCCGGACCCGGACGACCCCGCGAAGTTCGAGGGGTTTGCCGACACGGTCGCGGCCGCTCGCGAGCAGGGGAAGTTCGTCCAGTTCGGCACCGGTTTCTCGCTCTTCGAGCGGGCCTGGACCTTGCGCGGCATGGAGGCGCTCTTCTACGATATGCTCGAGGCGCCCGCCTTCGTCGACGAGCTGCTGGACGCCATCTGCGACTACAACGTGGTCCTCGTCCGCCGCGCCGTGACCTACGACATTGACGCGATCCACTTCGGCGATGACTGGGGCACTCAGCGTGGTCTGCTGATGGGCGGAAAGCTGTGGGAGCGCTTCCTGAAGCCCCGATTGGCACGCATGTACGGCGCCGGCAAGGAGGCCGGCAAGTTCGTCACGATCCACTCCTGTGGCCAGGTGCAGGAGCTCTTCCCGCAGCTCATCGAGATCGGGCTGGACTGCTTCAACCCGTTCCAGCCAGAGGTGATGGATCCCTACGAGATGAAGCGCCTCTATGCCGGCAAGCTCAGCTTCTGGGGCGGTGTGAGCACCCAGCGGCTACTCCCCCACGGCACGCCGGACGAGGTCCGCGCCGAGGTACGCAGGCTCGTTTCTGAGGTAGGCAAGGAGGGCGGCTACGTCCTGGCCCCCGCGCACAGCATCCCCGGAGACGCCCGGCCCGAAAACATCCTGGCGCTGATCGACGCCGCCAACGAGTGACCGCCCGGCGGCGCGGAGCTTCTAGCTCCGCGCCCGGGTGAGCACCAGCCCCGCGCGTATCGCACGCGATCTCACACGCTCACGATGCGCGTTCCGGCGCGGACCAGGAGTAGGCCGGAGCAAGATCGGGGAAAGGCTTGGGATCGAAGGAGTACTCTGGCGCCTTCCCCCGCAGGTGCCAGTCTGCGAAATCGAGGAACGCCTTCCAATCCTCCAGGCCGTGCTGATGCGGGCCCTCGCGGTACCAGATGCCGATCCGCTCCTCCGCGCCAAGGAAGCGGTAGACTTCCCGGGCCGCCCGATAGGTCTGGTAGGTGCCGGTCGGATTCGCCCACAGGTCGCCAAACGCCTCCGTGCTGAGGAGGCATCGCGGCGCCACGAGCGCCTTCAGGCTGTGCTGGTCGAAGGGGAGCAGGTGTTCTTTCCCCAGATATTCGCGCAGCTGAGGGCCGAACCAGTAGGAGAGCGACCGGATCAGGTCCGCCAGCGTCTCGCTCTTGGGGCCCTGATGCCGGAAGCACCCGGCGCCGCCCGCCCCGGAGTTGTTCGGCGCGGTGAGAGCAATCCGCTCGTCCGTCGCGCCGGCGAGGAGAACCGTCTTGCCGCCGCGCGAGTGGCCCACAATCGCGATTTGATCCGGATTGCCGAACTCTAGCGTCGAGAGGAAATCGACGCACCGATGGTAGCCCCAGGCCCACGCAGAGAGCGCACCGAAAGTGCCCTCGGGATAGACGAGGTAGAGCCCGGAGTTCCGGTCGTTATTGTAGATATCCGGCGCTAGCTCGCAGCGGTTGAAGGTGGCCAGCACGTAGCCGCGCTCGAGCACCTCCTGGATTACCTCGTCGGTGACATAGCGCCAGCAACCATCGCCATTGAGAACGACCGGCTGTCTCTCCTCCGCGGGCAGGTACATCAGGTCCAGGATAAAGGAGAAGGAGCAGTCGGGGCCGGTGTGGAGCCGGTATTGGGCATGGCGTGCCCCGAGGAGCCGCCTCACCTGATGGGCGTGCAACAGCTCGCCCCGGGTCTCGGCGGGCACAGGGGGCATTCCCCCATACTCGATACCAACCACCAGGTCGAGCAACTCCTGCCGCCTGCGGCGCCAGGCATCGGCGCTCGTCACGCGCTCGCCATTCTCAAACCGAAAGAGGTCAGGGAGCTCATTCACCATCTGCTTCTCCATTCACGGGCCTCTCTTCCACTCGCGCGAGGAACTCGTCTCCAAAGCTGTCTCTCGGTTTCTGGATGGAGCCCGGCGTTCCTGCCAGACGAGTTCCCCAGGCCCTGGATCGGCCAGGCAAGCAGCGACTCAAATCCGGCGCAGGAGATGGGCCGGGCCGTCTACCGGGGTGTTGCACGGATAGCGACCGGGAGGAGTAGCTCCTTCCGCCGTCGTAGTTAGGAAAAACTGCTGAGGGCCGCTGGGTGAGCTCCCCTGCTAGAGGGTAGCCCTGATCCCCAGGGGTCGCCATCCGTAGGCACACGGAGGTTCCTACATGAAGAGAAGGCATGGTTTTACGCTCATCGAGCTGCTCGTTGTCATCGCCATCATAGCAATACTGGCGGCGATCCTCTTCCCGGTGTTCGCACGCGCTCGTGAAAACGCGCGCAAGGCAACGTGCCAGTCGAACTTGAAACAGTATGCCCTGGCCTACATGATGTACGCCCAGGACTATGACGAGACGGTTCCCTACTCCCAGTTTGAGCAGCCGTATGGGAAGTATTGGTATCAGGTGATCGATCCGTATATGAAGAACACGGGCGTTCAGTACTGTCCGTCGGAGCCCAAGCAGCTTCCGGGCTACGGGCGGTGTCAGAATCACCTGCCCTACCGTACCATCTACCACGACCCGCTTACGCTGGGGCAGATCAACCGGCCGTCCGAAGTGATCATGCTGTGTGACTCCTACCCCACGGCTGATTGGAACACGATGTACACCTACTGCCCGATCTGCTCGCCGTCGCTCACCCACTCCATCTCAAACCGGCATTCGGAAGGCGCGAACGTCTCGTTCCACGACGGCCATGTGAAATGGATGAAGTGGGACGCCCTGGTAAGCGGCCCGAACCTCTCGGTGATGTGGTTCCACACCAACCCATCGTGAGAATCTCACGGGCGCCGGCGAAGCCCGCGGTGGCCTCGCCGGCGCCCATGCAGCGCCAGTCATTTGCCGCCGTGCCGTGGAGAGAGAGGCCACACCGCGGCGTCACTCCTCTTCCGGCAACTCGGCGGGCTGTCCATCCCGGACCACGGAGCGATAGCAGCGTTCGCACAGCTCCTCATGGTCCCCACCATGCGCTCCCCGCCGGTATCGCCGGTGGCGGCTGGGGGTACCGCAGCGCGCGCACCTCCCGAGGGAGCTACCGGTCAACATGCGAGTCAGGCCTGCCATGTCTTCGTCCATAGCTACCTCCCGATGATGGTGCCCTGATCGCACCTCTCGCAGACGGGTGGGTCGTCCTCCTATGTAGCCAGCGGGGCTGAAAGGCGCGTCTCCCCTCTCCCCCCGGGAAAGCCCGACCCGACCCTTCCTTGCTGAGAACTGACGCCTGAGTATACTACCCATCTGCGGGGCAGGTAAGCCCAAACTCTGGGCCGGAATGCGCGATATCGAACCGGCACCCTTGCATCCGTTCACTCGCGCACTCCACAGACCACTCCATCGACCTACCCGTTCAGGAGATATCGACCCCCACCTCGGCCGTGGTCGCATCCTCATCCACATGCAACACACGGGGTTCGGATTTATAGAGCGGGGCGAGTAGCGGCGGGGCCACCATGGTGGTCGTCACAGCGACGAAGAGCACAACCGCGAAGAGATCATCGTTCAGCGCGCCCAAACCCAACCCGAGCTGGGCGACGATGATGCCCACCTCGCCGCGCGGCACCATGCCGACTCCCACCTGCATGGCGCGAAGACCGCCCATGGACAGCACGGGCAGCGAGCAGCCAATGACCTTCGCGAGGATGGCCAGAAGCGTGAGGATCAGGCACATCGCCAGCACACTGGGGTTGGCCAGGCTGCTAAGGTTGAGCTGCATCCCAATGCCGACCAGAAAGAAGGGGATGAAAAACTCCGAGAGGTTGTCGAAATGGCGGTGGAGACCGATCTCCTCGCTCGCCTCCGAGAGCGCCATTCCCGCAAGGAACGCCCCAACGATGGCCGCCACGCCCAGGTAACCGGCGACAACCGAAAGCGTCAGGCAGAGGCCGATAGCACCCAGGTAGACCGACTGGCCGATGCGCAGGCGGTCAATGGCGGGCAACGCGCGGGCCATCACGCGGCAACCGAAGAAGAGCATGAAGAGAACAAAGCTAACCGCGTAGAAGCCTGTCAGTACAATCTGCCGGATATCGGCGGCGCCGGTGCGCGCGAAGCCGCTGACAACCGCGAGCACCAGGAGGCCAAGGATGTCGTCAATGACCGCGGCTCCGAGGATGATGCGCGCCGTGCGCGTGTGCAGGTAGCCCATGCGCGCCAGCACGCGCGCCGTAATGCCCACGCTCGTCGCCACCAGGGCCGCGCCGATGAATAGCGCCGTCACCTGCGTGGTGCCGTAGTGCAACGCGAAGAAGTAGCCAAGCACCATCGGCAGCACCACCCCACCGACGGCAACCAACAACGCCTGCCGGCCCACGGCAAGGAGATCTGAGGGCTTCGTCTCGAGCCCGACCATAAACAGAAGGAAGATGACCCCCAACTCCGAAAGCGCGAAGGTGACTTCCGAGGGTTCCACCCAATGCAACACCTGCGGGCCGACAATGACGCCAGCCAGGATCTCTCCCACGACGGCGGGCTGCTTGAGCCGCTCGAAGATCTCCGCGCCCATCTTCGCGGCAACGAAGATTACCAGCACCGTGAGCAGCAGACCCGTCACATCATGCCCGCCCTCGCTCCCGGTTGCGCCCACCATGCCAGCAGCCCACACCCAGTCCATTCGCTCTCCCTTCACACGCGCTGTGCCGGCACCGTGCGACGCCGGCCTAGGGACTTGTTCGCCTCTCGGTCAGGTGCGTCCTTCCATGCACGGCGCCCGCCGCTGCAGCGAGCGCGTGTGATGCGCGGGCGTGGGCAGCGGCGCCGCGTGCGGGCGAAGCCCTTGGGGCTGAGGATGCAGGAGACATGTGCGGGCGTAAAGATCGCGCGGACGTAAAGACCCGCGCTGGCTGTGGGCGAAGCCCTACCGGGCTTGGGCCAGACAGGCCCAAAGAGCCCTTGCCGGGGAACAGCGCAACTCTTCAGGCCCGTGTGCAGTTGGGCCGATCAGACCGGCAACTCTACCTCCGGAGCTCTTCCCTCCACGGCCGGCAGGAGGAGGGTAACGGTCGTGCCCTGCCCTTCTTCGCTCTCGATGCGGATGGTGCCGTGGTGTGCTGCCACCACGCGGTGGACCAGTGCCAGCCCCAGGCCAGCGCCGCGAGGCTTGGTGGTGAAGAGCGGCTCAAAGAGGCGGTCCCGATGCTCTGCCGGAATACCGACCCCGGTGTCCTCGATCTGGACAACCACACGGGCGTCACAAGCAACTGCGCGCACCCGCAGCGTGCCGCCCTCCGGCATCGCCTCGATGGCGTTTGCCAGGAGCTGGGCGAGCGCCTGACGCACCTGCGCCACATCCACGTAGAGGAGGGGCAAATCGGCTGGAAGCTGCTCCTCTACCCGGATCTGCCCATCAATCTGCCGGGATGCCAGCGCGTCGCGGAGGAGCACGCGCAGCGGCACCGGCGCAGGCTGGGGCACGCGGTCTCGAGAGAAATCAAGGAGGTCCTCGATAATCCGGGCTGCCTGGCGGATCTCATGCCGGACGATCTCCAGGTGGCGGTTCACCCGCGCGTCGTCACTGTCGATCTTCGAGCTGAGGAAGAAGATGGCGTTGTTGATCACCGAGAGCGGGTTGCGCAGCTCGTGCCCGATCACCGAGGCGAGGGTCGCGATGGCGCTCAGGCGCTCCGCGCGAAGTGTCTCGCCGCAGCGCGAGCGCGTCGCCGACACCAGATGAGAGCACTCCACCACGGCGGCTGCCTGCTTCGCCAGAAAGAGCGCCAGGCGCTCGTCCGCGTCGGTGAAATGATGCCCGCCCTCCTTCTCCACGAAAAAGAGGCCGCCATCGCCCATCGGGATACCCAGGAGTGAAGTCACGAGCGGCAATTGCCCCGCCGGACCGCCACGGGAACGCCTTGCCGTGTGGTGGAAGCGCACGGGCCGGCCCTCTGCCAGGACCGGGCCCAGCACGCCCTGCCCGGCGCGGATCGCATCCACCCATTCCGCCGCTTCCTCCTCGGGCGCGGACGACAGGAAGTGCGCCGGGCTTCCCCCCTCGAGCGTCGGGACCAGGAGGGCCGCACGCGCATGCAACGCGCCGCGCCCGAAGTTGAGGATCTCCTGGAGCGTCCGCCGCAGGGAGGGCTCCATGGGTGGGGCTGCGCCAGCGGAAGGCTCCTCCTTCGCCGCGTGGCTCGCGTCTCCTCCGGCGCGCGTCCACGAGCAGCATCCCTCCAGGGGCGAGGGATCTCCGAGTATCTTGCAGGGGGCCGCGCACGGCTCCACGCCGGGCTCTTGGTCGAGCACTCCATCGCGATTGCTGGGATTGGGGATAGTCATGGGCACTCCGCACGGGTGCTCCCGTGCTTGCACAGGCAGCGCCGCCCGCCCTGGGCTATTGAACACCCGCTTGCTAGCTTTAGGTATACCCGCCTTTTTCAGCGACCAAACATGATGTCTGATCAGGCGCCACTGGCTGCCGGGCGCACCCGTGAGTGGGTTCCCATTTCGCCGGCGCCGTGGTAGAATCATTGGGTCATGGATGAATCGGCAGGCCTCTCACAGCGCCTCAAGGAACACGCGCGCGCGCTCGGGTTTGATCACGTGGGGATCGCGCCGGCCCGCCCGGGGCCCCACGCTCACCGCCTGGATGACTGGCTCGCGCGCGGCTACGCCGCCCGGATGGCCTATCTGGCGCGCGACCCGGAGCGGCGCAAGGACCCGCGGCACGTGCTTCCGGGCGCTCAATCGGTGATCGTCTGCGCCCTTGCCTACACCGCTCGCGATGCGTCCGCGCTCCCCGCTGGCCGCGCGCGCATCGCCGATTTTGCCCGCGGACGGGACTACCACCTGGTTGTCGGCGAGAAGTTGCACGCCCTCGAGGCGTTCCTCCACTCCGAGGCACGCGAGGAGGTGCAGAGCCGCGCGTATGTAGACACCGGTCCGGTGCTGGAGCGAGAGGCCGCCTTCCTGGCGGGCATCGGGCGCTACGGCAAGAACACCACCCTCATCAGCCCGGCGCTCGGGTCGCGCTTCTTCATCGGGGTGGTGATCACCACCGCGCTCCTGGAGCATGACCAGACGCTGGCCGGCGACCCCTGCGGCAGTTGCACGCGCTGCCTGAAGGCGTGCCCCACGGGCGCGCTCCGCGCCCCCTATGAGCTGGACGCGCGCCGCTGCCTCTCCTACCTGACAATCGAACACCGGGGCACGCTGCCACAGGAAGCAAGGCCGGCGCTAGGCAACCGCGTCTTCGGGTGCGACGCTTGTCAGGAGGCCTGCCCCTGGAATGCCCGCCTGCCCCAGCAGCCCGCTCCGCCGCCCAAGGACGATGCCCCTTCTCTTCTCGAACTGTTGCATCTCACGGGCGAGGAGTTCTCGCGCCGCTTTGGCCAGACACCGGTGAAGCGCGCGAAATGGAGTGGCCTACGCCGCAACGCCGCCATCGCCCTCGGCAACACGCGCGATCCCGCCGCCGTCCCGGATCTGACGCATGCCCTCGCCGACTCCGACCCCCTCCTGCGCGCGCACGCCGCCTGGGCGCTGGGCTCGATAGGCACTCCAGAGGCCGCCGCGGCTCTGCGCGCCGCCCTCGCGACCGAGAGCGATCCCGCCGTCATCGCGGAGATTCAGGCGGCACAAGGCCTCGCGGCGCAGTGACGCCCGCTCCCGGAAACGCCCCCACTTCCCCTGCCCCTCTTTGCCACCCAGAATCGCTCCCATTCTCCTTGACAGGCGCATATCTGGTGTGCTATAGTGGGTCACCATACCACATCTTGTAGGGGGATGGCATCGTTGAAGTGCCCATACTGCGGTGGTTCACAGGACAAAGTGATTGACTCCCGCGAGATCCGAGACGGGGAGGCAACGAAACGCCGGCGGCAGTGCAACGAATGCGGCAAGCGTTTCACCACGTACGAGGAGATCGAGGAGCGGCGCCAGATGGTCGTCAAGAAGGACGGCCGTCGGGAGCCGTACGATCGCGGCAAGATCCTGCGGGGCCTCCAGACGGCCTGCCACAAGCGCAACGTGGATGTCGATGTGCTCATGCGCATCACCGAGGAGATCGACCGGGAGATCATCAACCGGTCGGACCGCGAGATCGCCAGCGTCGAGATTGGCGAGATGGTGATGGCGCGACTGCGAGAGCTGGATCACGTCGCCTACGTGCGCTATGCCTCTGTCTACCGCCAGTTTCGGGACGTCACCCAGTTCCGAGAGTTGGTAGACGTCCTCGGCTACGAGGAGAGAGAGCGGCCGCAGCAGCGCCAGCCCCGCCTCCCCTACGAGGCCTAGTTCCGCCGGCATCGACCGGCGCAGGAACGACACAGTACTGGGGAGCGGGGCAGAAGCCGCGCTCTACCTGAGGAGATGTCAGTGTACAGGCTCGCGACGCCTTCGCGCTCCTCGCGCGCGAGGCCGCCTGCGATACCCCTGTCTCTTGGTATAAGACACTGTGTGACGAAGGAGCAACCGATGGGAACCCCCAAAGCCACAACGCGGCAATCCACAGCCGCGCCGGCCCCCTCGCCCGAGCCCCCGGCGACCGGGGCGAATGAGCTGAGCGAGTTAGGTGAGAAGATCTTCCTCGACCGCTATGCTCTGAAAGACGCAAGCAAGGAGTCGCTCGCCTTGGGCGATACCGTGGTGGTCTGCACCGACGTGAAAACGGGGCAGCGCGAGATCGGGACGATCACCGAGATCCAGGACGGCGGCGTGAGGGTGCGTCTGCGCGACGGCACCCTGCAGCAGCGCGCCATAGAGCACATCGACAAACCCCTCGAGACGCACCCCGCGGAGATGATGGCCCGGGTGGCGCGCGGCATCGCGTCGGTGGAGGGCGACCGCGCCGCCGAGTGGGAGCAGAAGTTTCGCTGGCTGTTGGACGAATGGAAGTTCGTGCCCGCCGGCCGCATCCTCACGGCAGCCGGCACCGGGCAGGCACTGACCTACTACAACTGCTACGTGATTCCCAGCCCGCGCGATGCCCGTCATGGCATCGTGGAGACGCTCTCGAACATGATGGAGATCATGTCGCGCGGCGGCGGTGTGGGGATCAACCTCTCCAGCCTCCGCCCCCGACACGCCTATGTGCGCGGGGTGAACGGGCGCTCCTCCGGCTCCGTCTCTTGGGGCGCGCTCTACTCCTTCGTCACCGGACTGATCGAGCAAGGGGGCTCGCGGCGCGGCGCGCTGATGCTCATCCTCAACGTCTGGCACCCGGATGTGCTCGATTTCATCCACTCCAAGCGCGAAGCCGGCAAGATCACCAATGCCAACATCAGCGTGGGCATCACGGATGACTTCATGGCCGCCGTGGAGGCCGACCGCGAATGGGAGCTGGTCTTCCCCGATACGAGCGACCCCGACTACGATACCGAGTGGGATGGCAACCTCGAGGCGTGGCGGGCGAAGGGGAAGCCGGTCATCGTGCATAAAACGCGCCCGGCACGCGAGATCTGGAACGCTATCATCGAAAGCGCCTGGGCCAGCGCCGAACCGGGAGTCTTCTTCGTGGACCGCTACAACCACATGTCCAACTCCTGGTACTACGCGCCGATCACCTGCACCAACCCGTGCGGCGAGCAGGGCCTTCCTGCCTGGGGCGTGTGCAACCTCGGCGCGATCAACCTGGCCCGGTTCGTCGCCGATGGCGAGGTGCAGTGGGGGCCCCTCGGCCAGGCGATCCACTACGCCGTTCGCTTCCTCGACGACGTGATCGACGCCACCCCCTACTTCTTTGAGGAGAATGAGCGGCAGCAAAAGTCGGAGCGGCGGATCGGCCTGAACACCATGGGCCTGGCAGAGATGCTCATCCGCCTGGGCATTCGCTATGGCACGGCGGATTCCGAGGAGTTCATCGACCGGCTCTACGAGTTCATCGCGCGCGAGGCGTACACCGCCTCTGCCGAGCTCGCCGTGGAGAAGGGCGTCTTCCCCGCTTTTGATGCCGAGAAGTTCCTGCAAAGCGGCTACATGCAGGCGATGCCGGAGAGCATCCGCAGCCTGGTTCGCGAGAAGGGGATGCGCAACGTCACGCTGCTCACCCAGGCCCCCAACGGCACCATCGGCACCATGGTCGGCACCTCCACCGGTATCGAGCCGTTCTACTCCTGGACCTACTTCCGCAAGAGCCGCCTAGGCGTCCATGAGGAGAATGTCGCGATTGTGCGTGAGTGGGAAGAGCGCAACCCGGGAGAACCACTCCCCGACTTCTTCGTGGCTGCCATGGACCTGACCCCCGAGGAACATGTGCGCGTGCAGGCTGCCGTCCAGCGCTGGGTCGATTCCAGCATCTCCAAGACGTGCAACGTGCCCAACAGCTACACCATCGAGCAGACGCGCCGCCTCTACGAGCTGATGTACCGGCTGGGCTGCAAGGGCGGCACCATCTACCGCGACGGCTCGCGCGACGAGCAGGTGCTCCTACGCAAGGAGAAGGAGCCAGAGAACGCGCCCGCCACCGTGTCGGCTCCCGCTCCGGATGTGCCCAAGGTGCGCCCCCGCCCCTACAAGCGCGCTGGCGTCACGGTCAGCAAGAAGACGCCGGCCGGCACCGCGCACATCACGATGAACAACGACGATGATGGGCGCCCCTTCGAGGTCTTCGTGGATATTGGCAAGGGGGGCACTGACGTCAAGGCGATGGCGGAGGCCATCGGCCGCCTGATGTCGCTGGTCCTCCGGATCGCTTCGCCCCTCTCCCCGCTGGATCGCATCCGCGAGATGATCAACCAACTGAAGGGCATTGGCGGTGCCCGCTGGGTCGGCTTCGGCAGAGACCGCGTGCGCTCGCTCCCCGACGCGGTTGCGCAGGCCCTGGAGGAGCATTACGGCGTGGAGGGCAACGGAAACGGACACATCGTGCCCGACGAGCTCTCCGATCCGATCGCGGACAACACCGCCTCTATCGCGGCCGACCTCTGCCCCGCCTGCGGCCAGGCGGCGTTCGTCCACGCGGAGGGGTGCATGACCTGCCACGCGTGCGGCCACAGCGAGTGCTGAGCTAGCCACGCCGTTTCGAGCCGCTCTGCCCCACCGCCGGGCAGAGCGGCTCTCTTATTCTCCGCGACGCGCGCCCGATTCAGGCACCCACCGCGGGCGTTTGAAAGCCTCAGAGACCGGCCGCGATCCGGCGCGTCTGGCGCCACCGGGCGCCCAGGAGAAGCAGGATGGCCAGCGCGCTGAACCAGGCGACCACGTCGCCTGCCAACAGGTACGGCGTCGGTCCTTGCGCCAGGGGAAGATCGCCCACGCGAAGCGTGCGCTCGAAAAGCCGCGTCTCCGTGACGGCGCGCCCGTAGGGATCGATGAGCGCGGAGATCCCGGACGTCGAGGCTCGAGCCACGGCCGCCCCGCACTCGACGGCACGAAAGGCGGCCATGTGGTAGTGCTGCCAGGTAGCCGAGCGCTCTCCAAACCAGGCGTCGTTCGTCATCACCACCAGGAGGCGCGCGCCGGCCCGGCGCACCGCCCGGGCAATCCCAGGAAAAGCGGACTCGAAGCAGATCGCCACGCCCAGGGGGGCCTCGCGCGCCCGCAGGGGAAAATGCCCCTTGCCGGGATGGAACTCGTGGTCGATCACCGGGAAGTGGCGATAGAGGAAATCGAGGGACTGGCGCCAGGGCGTGAACTCGCCATACGGCACGAGGTGGACCTTATCGTAGCGCCCGGCAAGGCCGGAATCGGGCGTGTAGAGAAACGTGGAGTTGAGCAGGCGTCCTGCCTCGTCTAGATGCGAGCCGCCAACGAGGAGGCTCACCTGCAAGCGCGCAGCAGCAGCCACGAGCGCCTCGCGAACCGGCCGGAACTCCGGATCCAGCTCCACTCGCCCCGGCATGGAGCTCTCCGGCCAGATCACGATCTGGGCCCCCTGGCGCGCCGCTTCCTCTGTCAGGCGCAGGTAGACTTCAGTACTCTCCCACACCGCGTCGGTGCCGCGTGGCGAGCGGTCGCCCTCCCAGCCCAAGGCGCCCTGAAGCACCGCGACCCGCACCTTCGGCGTCGCGCCCGCACCCCGGTGCAGCCGGTGATATCCCCAGGCCGCGCAGATGCCAACAGCCACCATCACCACACCAAGGCGCGCGAGCGCGCCGCGGAGATCGCCCACGCCCCGCAAGGCGCCTTCTCGCCCGGCGAGTGGCTTGCCCGGCCACGCCGCGCCGATCACCGCGGCAACCCCGGCGTTGACCGCCGCGATCAGGAAGGTGATGCCATAGGGGCCGGTCACGCTCGCCAGCTGGAGGAGCGGCAGGTTGCCATGCTGCGAATAGGCGAGGCCGCCCCAGGTAAACCCAAACGGCCCCAATCCGCGCATCCACTCCAGAGCTGTCCAGGCGGACGCGGGCACCAGGAGCGCCCCCCAACCGGCCGGCGCAGGCGCCAGCAGGCGCACGAGCAGGGCGAAGAGCGCGACGTAGGCAGCGAGGATCAGCGACGCGACGATCCAGCCCGTGGTATCAAAGAGGCGAATCCACTCGATGAGGATGAGGAAGAAAAGCGTGCCCGCGGCGAAGCCCTGGCATGCCGCGCCTCGGGGCGAGGACGCCCGGGCCGCCAGGATCAGGGGCACGAGCGCAACCCAGGCGAGGCCGGATGCGCCAACATTCGGGTAGAGCGCCGCGAGCATGGCGCCGGTCGCCACGGACCCCAGCGCTCCCATCAGAATCCCCCGTCTCATCACAGGTGCATTATACCATTGCCCGGAGGATGGAACAAGCGCGAGCCTCTGCATCCACGGTCACGCGGCGCTCGCCGCATACGTGTACAGGAGGTGAGACGCCTTCCTACAGATCCTGATGCCACCGTGGAAAGGGAAAGGGGCGACGGTGTGGAATACCGCCTCAGGGGACGTTAAGGAGGACAACGATGGATTTCCCCAAGGAGCGGATGGAGATTGTCAGTACCCACGGTGGCCGCGAGTCCGAGGAGGGATGGCTGGTGCTGAACCTCGGGCCGTTCGATCTGGAGGGAATCTCGAAGATCTACGTCAACCTGGATGACCTGGCCGATATCCGAAGGTATGGCGAGCGGCGTGCGGAAGTGCTAGAGCAGATGCGATCCCTCTTGGGATGCGACGACTGATGGCACAAGCGATCGTGTACCGGGGGAAGGGATCACGCGCTGAAGCTCTGAGAGGGAGAGGCTTTGGGCCGGCCGTCCAAGCCCTCCTGGTCGGACCGGCCCGACACTTCTAGCGGTTGCGGCCCTCGCGCTGCTCGTTGAGGAGGCGCTCCCCATAGCGCTCCAGAAAGAGAGCGGCGCAGACCTGGCAGCCGGGTTCCTTGCCGGGCTGCCGCGGGTTCCCTTTCAGATTGGGGCAGTTGATTGGCTCGCACTGGTGGCGTATCACGATGTTCCACTCCGGATCGCCCAGGCCCGTCTGCTCCGGCGCGCTCGGCTCCTCCACCGGCACGGGCGGCGCGACGTTCCGGTCCATCCGGCCCAGGACACGCGCCAGCAGGACCATACTCAGTGCCAGCACCGTCAGCAGAATTAGAAACGTTATCATCGTCGCGCTCCCCCCTCAACCCCATCGCCCCTTTCGTTGCCGGTCCGGCACTGACCACACGGGCGCATCCAGGAAGGATGCGTGGCTCTTCTCACCGAAGATCGGCGGCTCCGCTTACCTCACGACAGCGCCTCTTCCCGCGATCCCCCGATCCCCCCTCCCATAGAGTTGGTTGCCATATACCCGGGGGTGGAATCGGCTAAACTTGGCGGGCCGCCGTCGTTTTGCCGGCATCGGCGTGGGGTGACACGGGCTCTCGCCGGTGCTCACCCTCAGCGGCTGGTGCGGGTCTGTGCAGAGACCGTGCCAGTTGGGGGTAGCGCTCGCTTGGCTTGCGCTTCGCCCCGGCGTGTGCTACAATACCGCCAACCTGAAAGAGACTCGGAGGGATTGGATTGAGGGCCTCGAAGCTGTTCTTCCCAACTTTGCGCGAAATGCCCGGCGAGGCGGAGCTGATCAGCCACAAGCTGCTGCTCCGCGCGGGCTACATCCGCCGCCTCACCAGCGGCGTTTACACTTACTTGCCGCTGATGTGGCGCGTCCTGCGGAAGGTCGAGCAGATCGTCCGCGAAGAGATGGATGCCGCGGGCGCCCAGGAGATCCTGATGCCAATTGTCCAGCCCGGCGAGCTGTGGCAGCGCACCGGACGCTGGGACGACTACGGCAAAGAACTCCTCCGCTTTGAGGACCGGCGCGGCTTCGCCAGCGTGCTCGGACCCACGCACGAGGAGGTGATCGCTTTCCTGGCGGCCAATGAGGTCCACTCCTACCGCCAACTTCCGATGAACCTCTACCAGGTGGCCACGAAGTTCCGCGATGAGATCCGCCCGCGGTTTGGCCTGCTCCGCGGCCGCGAGTTCATCATGAAGGACGCCTACAGCCTCGACGCGGATGAGAGTGGGCTCGACCGCAGCTACCAGGTGATGGCCGAGGCCTACCATCGCGCCTTCACGCGCATGGGCATCCCGGTGAGGATGGTCGAGTCGGACACCGGCCTGATGGGCGGCAAGTTCGCCCACGAGTTCGCCCTGCTGGTCGATACGGATGCGGGCGAGAATATCGTGATCTACTGTGACCGGTGTGACTATGCCGCCAACATGGAGGTGGCGCGCTCCTTCGAGCAGTCCGCCCCGCCGGCCCCAGCCACGGAGGCTCACGAGGAGGTGCGCCCGGTGGCCACCCCCGACATGAAAACCATCGAGCAGGTATCCGACTTCCTGAAGGTGCCCGCGTCGCGCCTTGTGAAGACGCTCCTCTACACCGCGGGCGACCGCGTGATCGCCGCGCTGGTTCGTGGCGACCACGAGCTGAACGAGACGAAGCTGAAACGCGCCGTCGGAGAGCCCGTCGAGATGGCGGATGCCGAAACGGTCGTTCGCGTGACGCAGGCCCCCGTCGGCTTCGCGGGGCCCGTCGGCTTGAAGGTGGACGCCCTCATCGCCGACGTGGCGGTGCAGGGCATGGCGAACTTCGTCACCGGCGCCAACGCCGGCGACACGCACCTGCTCAACGTCAACTACGACCGCGACTTCGCGGTCACCGGCTGGGCGGATATCCGCAACACGCAGGCGGGCGAGAGGTGCCCGCTGTGCGAAGGAACTCTCCAGGCAAGCCCAGGAATTGAGCTGGGCAACATCTTCAAGCTGGGCACGAAGTACTCCATCGCCCTCGGCGCCAACTACACCGACGCCGATGGCAACGAGCGCCCGCTCGTGATGGGTTCTTACGGCATTGGGATCACGCGCACGGCACAGGCAGCCATCGAGAAGTTCCACGATGAAAACGGCATGATCTGGCCGATCCCGATCGCCCCCTTCCACGTCCTGGTGCTCGTGATGAACACCCGTGACGAGACGCAGACGCGGTTGGCCGAGGAGGTTTACGCTCGGCTTCAGGAGCAAAGCGTCGAGGTCCTCCTGGATGACCGCGACGAGCGCGCGGGCGCGAAGTTCAAGGATGCCGACCTGATCGGGATTCCCATCCAGGTCGTCGTCGGGCGTCTCGCGGGAGAGGGCAAGGTGGAAGTGCGCCGGCGCGGGACCCCGGATCGTTACGAGGAGGCGGTAGAGGACGCGCTCGAACGGATCGCCGCCATCCTACAGGGAGCAGCTGGTGGAGCCGGATGAGCTAGGCATAGCCGTCTTTCGCATGGCGGTCGCCTGCGCCCTGGGCGGGGCAGTCGGGTGGCAGCGCGAGGCGCATGACCGCCCCGCCGGTTTCCGCACCCATATCCTGGTATGCGTGGGCGCCTGCCTTGTGATGCTCGTCTCGCTCGGCACCAGTTCGCCCGCTGTCACAGGACGCCCGGCCGCAGACCCGGGGCGTATCGCCGCTCAGGTGGTGAGCGGCATCGGCTTCCTGGGCGCCGGCACCATCCTGCGCCAGGG
>DUUU01000115.1 GCA_012841485.1 Armatimonadota bacterium | reverse complement strand
TTCCGAACACGGCCGTTAAGCCCTCCGGGCCGAAGGTACTGCAGCCACGCGGCTGTGGGAGACTAGGTAGCGCCGGGGATCCTTCAAGGGCTGCCGCAACTACTCGCGGTGGCCCTTTTGCTTGTACCCCACTCACGCGCGCGTCCGTTCGGGTGATGCGACGACCCCATATCGCCAAAGGCGAGACAGGACGCTCTGCGTTTTGCCGGCGCCGCTAGGGGGAACTCCTCAAGGGATGGTTCCTACTGCGTCGCTGGATCCGAATTCCCAGGAGGCCATTGTTCGCCTGCGAGATGCCGGGACGCTGACGTGGCACACCCCCGCGTGGATGCTGTCTGCGCGCACCGCGTTTGCTGTGTTCGCGCAAGCCGTTGTCGCCGTCATCTTCGCCCTGCGCGGGTCGCCGAATCCATGGCGTGATGCTGAGCCATGGCTGCCGGTGTACGGCACTCTCATTGACGCCGGATGCCTGGCGCTACTCTGGCAGTTCACGCGCCGTGAGGGCATGGGCCTGTTCAAGCTGGTTGGCTTCGAGCGGGCACGCCTCCACTGGGATGTGCTGTTGGGCCTTGTGCTCATCCCGGTGAGCCTCGTGTTCATTTTCGGTGGCACCTATGCGGCGGCCTGGATTGTCTATGGCACGCTCAAGCCGCCGCTCCTCTTTGGAGACCTGCCATTGCCGGCCGCTCTCTATGGCGTGCTGGTGTGGCCCTTCATCTGGGGCCTGACCGAGCAGATGACCTATAACGGCTATCTGCTGCCGCGCTTTCAGGTTCTCGCCCGGAATACGAGCTTGGCGGTCGCGGTCGTCGCGTTCGTGTGGTCCTTGCAGCATTCTTTCATGCCGCTGACACTGGACACGGAGTTCATGACGTTTCGGTTGTTGGCGGCGGTGCCAAACACGCTCTTCCAAACGCTGGTATACCTGCGACTTCGCCGGCTGGTTCCGCTCGTGGTGGCGCACGCCCTGATGGATGGAGCGACCGTGCTCTTCCCCTTGTTAGCGAGATCATAACGCTTGGGGAACAGGTCGCTGCGGGTCATTAGGACAAGGGGTGGCGTTCACGCGCTCGCGCAAGCCAGCCGGACGAGCGTCATGGCGGGCCAGCCTGATGGATCGGGGACTCCATGACGCTCAACGTCCTCTGGAGACGGGTGTTCCGTCTAGAGTTGCTCCCGAGAGCTGCCGGAGGACGTACTCCCGGATCTCTGCTGGGCTCGGGGTTGGCGCGGTGCGCCGGCCGCCCTCCAGCCACCGCCGCAGCATGGGGCGCATCGGCATGTCACATCCGGGGCAAGCCGGGGGTGGCACCTCGCGCAGGCTCACCTCCCATTCCTGACAATCGGGACAATGATACACCTGTTTACACCCCGAGAGCTTCCCACGCTTCGCGACAGGTGCGCCCTCTAACGAGACGATATCCAGAGCGAAATCGACCGTGGGCGCGTTGCTCAGGTGAGTACCCACCCCGAAACCGGCCGCGCCGGCCTCGATGAGGGACGGGATGACCTGCTCGTCCAGTGACCCGGAGACGAAGATCCGCACGTGCTGGAAGCCACGCAAGTCCAGCTCCCACCGCACCTCGCGAACGATGTCCGCGAAGTTACCGCGGCGCGAGCCAGGGGTATCCAGTCGCACCCCGTAGAGGGCTTCCCCCAGCGTTTCAGCGGCGATGATCGCCTCGGCTTTCTCGTCCCAGTAAGTATCGACCAGAGCGATGCGTGGCACCTCGGGCGGCATCGTCTCATCGAACGCGCGCCACGCCCCCGCCTGATCCTCGAAGAGGATCATCAGTGCATGAGGCATGGTGCCGGTGGGCGTGATTCCCAGGCGCTCCGCGCTCAAGACGCAGGAGATGCCGTCACAACCGCCCACCCAGGCTGCCCGGTCGATCATCGGTGCGATCGCTGGGTGCATTCGCCGGGCGCCAAAGGAGAGTACGGGGGCGTCGCCCGCAGCCAGACGGACTCGGGCAGCGCGCGCCGCGATCCCCGTGGCCTGGCAAAGAAAGCCGAGGAGCGGGGTCTCATAGGTGCAGTAAGCCCCGTACGGCCCCTCGAGGGTGAGGACCGGGAGACGCCGGCCATGCCGGTCGCGCGCCGGGAAAAGCGTTCCCTCCGGCAGCGCGTCGACATCGACCTCGCGCCCCTCCAGCAGGCTCAGCGCCTCGTCGAGGCCGCACAGAACCCCCCACGGCCACTCTTCCGGCAGGCTGCCCGTGGTCACCTCCGCATAGGTCTGCCGCTCCAGCAACCCGCGCTGGCGCAGGACCTCCTCCGTATGCCGGAAGTAGATATCTGTCGTTGCCCCCGCACTGATCTCGGCTTCACTCGCGGTATGAAAGCTCTCCATTGGCCTCTCCCGCGGAGCCATACCCCTCGCGGGGTTTCCAGAAACGAGGCCGCGCGGGAGGGCGCACGGGGCGGAGGCGACACACCCGTGCGCCTGCCGAACCCCGCGCCCCGATGCCTTCAAGCGGTCGCGGTCATACCGTTCCCGCCCGCGCGGGCTCTCCCTCGTCATGCATGATCTCGCCTTCGATGCCTACGATGACACGTCGGATTGGCACCTGGCGGTTGGCTCTCTCCATCGCCAGGTGGATGAGGCGATCCAGGCCGTGGCAACACGGCACCTCCATCATGACGATGGTGATGCTGCGCAGACCGGCGTGGGCGATCATCGCTGCCAGCTTTTCGACGTAGCCGTCGGGATCATCCAGCTTGGGGCAGGCGATTGCCAGCGCCCGGCCCTCCAGAAAACGCGCGTGGAAGTCGCCGCAGGCGAAAGCGGCACAGTCCGCGGCGAGGAGCAAGTCGGCGCCCCGGAAGTAAGGCGCCTCCGGCCAGACGAGGTGGAGCTGCACCGGCCACTGACGCAGGGCGCTGGGCGCACCTGTCGTGGGC
>DUUU01000114.1 GCA_012841485.1 Armatimonadota bacterium | reverse complement strand
CGCCACCCATGGCGGCAAGCCGAGCCTGAAGAGCACATCACTCGCATCCTCCCTCATATCGTCCCGCGGGGCAGGCGCCGGCACAGAGCCAGCAGCGCCGGACGCTCCCTTTCTACCCTCCGATTCCGCCTCGCGGACCCGCCTTCCTCCTCTCTCCCCGGCCGGCTCACACGAGTGGCCCTTCCGAGTCCGGCCCCCTTCATCCGTGGCATCGACACGACCGCCGGGCCGGCAGTCTCCGCGACTCCCTGTTTGACGCCACCTGCTCCGCCGCAGTATAATGAGGAGGATGAGAAGTGCCTCCTGGCACTTCTTCTTTTGTCCGGCGCGAGCAAACATGCGTTTTGCGCGAAACGGGAAGGGATCGGGGCGTGCCGCCGTTCAAGCTGCAATCGGAATACTCACCGAAGGGCGACCAGCCTCAGGCGATTGAGGCGTTGGTGCAGGGTCTGGAGCGAGGGGATCGCTTCCAGACGCTGAAGGGCGTCACGGGGTCGGGCAAGACCTTCACCATGGCGGCGATCATCGAGCAGGTGCAGCGGCCGGCGCTCGTCATCGCGCACAACAAGACGCTGGCGGCGCAGCTCTGCTCCGAGTTCCGCGAGTTCTTCCCCGATAACGCCGTGGAGTACTTTGTCTCCTACTACGACTACTATCAGCCGGAGGCCTACATTCCACAGCGCGACCTCTACATCGAGAAGGACTCCTCGATCAATGACGAGATCGACCGCCTGCGCCACTCCGCCACCCAGGCCATCCTGGACCGGCGCGACGTGATCATCGTTGCCTCCGTCTCGTGCATCTATGGCCTGGGCTCCCCGGAGAACTATAAAGCCATCGTTCTCAAGCTCCGCTGCGGCGCCTCCTACGAGCGCGACTGGGTCCTCCGGCGCCTGGTCGATATGCAGTTCACGCGCAACCAGATGACGCTAGAGCGCGGTGAGTTCCGGGTGCGCGGCGATCTGCTGGAGATCCAGCCGAAGGACGAGGATGTGATCATCCGCGTCGATTTCTTCGGCGACGAGGTCGACTCGATTGCCGTGGTGGACCCGCTCTCAGGCGAGGTGCGCGCGCGCCCGCACGAGATCACGGTCTATGCGGCCAGTCACTTCGTCACGCCCCAGGAGAAGATCGAGCTGGCCGTCCAGACGATTCAGGCCGAGCTGGATGAGCGCCTGGAGTATTTCCAGAGCCAGGGCCGACATCTAGAGTACGAGCGCCTCCAGCAGCGCACGCGCTACGACATCGAGATGATCCGCGAGACCGGCTTCTGCGCCGGCATCGAGAACTACTCGCGTCACCTGGACGGACGCGCGCCAGGCACCCCGCCGCACGTCCTGATCGAGTACTTCCCGGAGGATTTCGTCCTCTTCATCGACGAGTCGCATCAGACGATCCCGCAGCTCAACGCGATGTACCATGGCGATATGTCGCGCAAGCATACGCTCATTGAGTATGGCTTCCGGCTCCCCTCCGCGGCGGACAACCGTCCCCTCCGCTTCGAGGAATTCGAGAAGGTGGTCAACCAGTGCATCTTCGTCTCGGCGACGCCCGGGCCGTATGAACTCCGAAACAGCACGCAG
This sequence comes from Armatimonadota bacterium, assembly GCA_012841485.1. The sequence continues at coordinate 284 of DUUU01000114.1, read as the reverse complement.
GTGATCGAGCAAGTGATCCGTCCCACCGGCCTCATTGATCCGGAGGTGGAGGTGCGCCCGGTCCAGGGACAGGTGGATGACCTGATCGAGGAGATTCGCCAGCGCACCGCGCGCTCGGAGCGCGTCTTGGTCACCACGCTCACGAAGAAGATGGCAGAGGACCTGACCGACTATCTCGCCGAGGTCGGCATCCGGGTGCACTACCTCCACTCCGACATTGAGACGATTGAGCGGACCGAGATCCTGCGCGACCTGCGCCTGGGCGTCCACGATGTGGTGGTCGG
>DUUU01000113.1 GCA_012841485.1 Armatimonadota bacterium | reverse complement strand
GGGGCCGGCCTGTCGTCGCCGGCGTGGTCAACGGCCAGGCCGCGATTGCCGCACGGGGCGAGGAGTGGTCATCCCATTCTCTTTGGGAGGCGGGGGAGGGCGGCTCTCCCCACCTGGGAACAGATCGCCACGGGGGAGTGTGGTGTGCCTGGACGGATGGCCGCCAAATCCGCGCCGCCCGCTGGCTGGGCGAGACGCTGAGCCCGGTGCTCACGCTCGGCGCGGGCACCGCTGTGCTTCTCGTGGAGCAGGCGCCGCCGGATGTGGCCGCAGATCTGGGCCTTCTGGTGGTCGGGGAAGGGGCCCCGGATCTCCTGCGCCTTCCCACGCCGGGGCTTGCCCTCCTGGAGGACTTGCCCACACGCTTCTTCGACCTGCTCGACCTCGTGGAGATGCGGGGCATGGTTCGCGATGTGCCCGCGCTCGCGAGTGCCGGTGTGCTCGCGGCGCCGGTCTCCGCCATGCTCATTCCAGGGGGCCTGGTAGCCTTCGGCAAGGGGGATCGCAACCTGCGCGCCTGGTTCACTCTCCCGGAGGAGGGGGGACGCACCGGCTATGTGGCCGAGTGGGCCAGGGGCCGCTGGGGAACCCCGCTGGAGCTGACGCTCGCGGCGCCGCGCCCGTGGCTGAAACCCCCGGCGGGCCACCTCTCCGTGGTTCGGGATGACGAGGAGCCGAACACGGCGCGCCGCTACAAGATGGCCGCCGAGAGCGCCGGATCGGCCCCCGCGCTCCTCACCTCGCCGGATGGAATCGCCTGGGCCTACTATTCTGAACTTCCCCTGGCGCGCCCGCTTGGCCTGGTGCGCGATACCCCCGCGCGCGCCGAGGAACGCTGGCGGCTCTTCGGTTTGCAGGGAGAGCAGGGATCACTCCTCCATTACAGCAGCCCCGACCGCGAGCATTGGTATCGGCAGCCGGACCTCAGCCTTGCGACCGCGGATGCCGCCTTCTGGACGGAGGAGGGGATGCTGCTCGGCCTGCTAAATGGCGGGCGCTTGCTCCTGGCCAAGAGGCGCGGGTGCCCGATCATCCAGGTGGCAGAGCTTCCGATGCTTCCCGGCGCTGGCAGGGTTTTCGCGCCGCCGTTCTACTGGAACGGAAAGCGAAGCCTCTTCCTTGCGGATCCGGACTCCTGGAGGCAGTTCCTCGCGCCGGAAGGGCGCTGGGTTGGGCTGGCCGCCGCGGCTCCTGACCGGCCCGGAGTGTGCGTGACCGTGCCCATCGCCCACGTGCGCCGTGACCGTCACCTGCGCGTCGACGTGAAGACCAGGGACGCGCGCGCCGGGGTGCGCATCGAGGTGCTCGATGCTCGCGGAGAACCGGTACCTGGATATACGGCCCGCATCCGCCGTGCCGATGGCTGGCGGGGCGTCTCCTGGGGCCGAGGTCGCGCCCTCTGGCGGCTTGAGGGCCCCACCTTCCGCCTGCGCTTCACGGTGGAGCCGGGCGCGTGCCTCTATGGATTCCGCTTTGTCGAGTGACCCGAGCGGCCTAATCAGCCAGCCCATCCCCCTGGGGGGTGTTTCTCGGGTCCGTCACCCAGATGGGCGTGGTCCAGCACTCGGAGCCGTCCGCGCAGAGGACGCGCAGCGCGTAGGCATGGTTGGCGCTGGTGTTTCCCGGGTGAGTATATGCCACCTCGGCGGTCATGGCGTGATCGCTATCCGTGACCTGAGCGCGCTCGCCATTGCGCAGCAGCTCCACGCGCAGGATGGGCACGTCCGCCGAGATGCTTGCGGCGAGTTCAACGGGCCTGCCACCAGAGTGGACCACGCTGCCAATCGGCTTGCCCGCTGCCGTGAAGCGGATGGTGACGCTTGTGGGGCCTACATAAGTGTGCCGCAGGCGCAGCGCGCGCAGCACTCTCTCCCGCGTGAGGTAGGCCGCCCAGAGATGGGTGAGCGCGCCGCCCGCCTGGTGCCCCGAGCTGGCGATGATCCCGGAGCGCGCGGCGGCCCCCAGCCACCAGATATCTTTCCAGCTATCCGGCGTTGAGACTGTCGTGCCCGCACCCCTCGTGCTTTCTACGAAGGGGGCGACCAGATCCACTGGCCGCGCGCGCGCGCCGGAGACCGGCGCTCGTTCCCACCTATACAGGATGAAAAGCGATCCCTCAGGGTACTCGCCGGCCTGCTCGGGTGCGCCGGCATTCTGCTCGCCCTGAGAGGGCGGCGCCTGCAGGCAGAGAAGGGACCCGTGGCCGCCTCCGGGGGGGCTGTAGTCGTAGCCACAGAGGATGGCGAGGGAGCCTTCCACCGAGTAGAGATCGGCCACTTTGTGTTGGATGCGGCGTCGGTATGCCTCGCCCGCGCTGGCACCGGACTGCACTCCGTCGAGCGCGAGGAAGTCGATCTGCGCCCGATCCAGGGCGAAGCGCAGCACGTCGCGCATCGATCCATGCCGGAAGGGATGGCACGGGGAGAGCTCCGTGTAACGCTGCAAGTCGCCCTGGTAAAGGGAGTATCCCTCCTCGCCAAAGGAAGCCACAGCGCGCTTTCGGGGCTCCCAGAGGGGGGAAGCCTCTGCGGGCTCGGCAACCGGCTCTAGATCGAGACGCTCCTTTGCCGGGAAGCCCCGCGGCAGCGATGCTGCGTAGACCGCATGGTGGAGCAGCGGGGTGTCTCGCCCATCCGAGGCCCAGGCCAGCCAGCAGCGCCCATTCTCGCCGGTGGCGAAGACCACCTGCATATCACTGCGCCCGGCGCTATCGGGCAGGAGGATCGGGCGCGACCACTTCTGGCCATCGAAGCGCTGGGCTGCTACGTCCCAAGTTCCCTGGCGGAGCGCTCGGCGGTAGGCGATCCAGACCGACCCTTGGGAATCGGCATGCACGCTCGGTGTCTCGGCGAACGTGGCGATGCCCTCCAGGGCATCGGTCGGAGGCAGTGGCGGTTGAAGGAGACGGCCTCCCTCCAGGCAGCGGAGGCCGATGCGGCGCTCTCGGTGCAGCTCGGCGGCATGGCGCTCGTCGCCCCAGTCGGTCTCGCCCTCGTCATAGGCGATCCAGAGCCGGCCATCCGGCCCGCACGCGAGCGAGGCGTTTGCCTCATACTCCGGACCGTGGGTGATGCGGCGGACCGGCGAGAGCTGCCCGCCCTCAAGGGAGCGCAGATAGAGATCGTAGCTCCCGCTCGCGTAGGAATCCCAGGCTACGTACACCGTGCCTAGGGGGGAGACCGCCAGCGCCGGCGCCCAGTGGTTCGCTGACACGTCCGTGAGCAGCATTTGCGGCGACCAGCGCCCCCCCTCCCAGGATGTCAGCCGAATGTGCGAGAAGGAGCCCTCGAACGATTGCCAGGCAAGCCACACACGGCCCTGGGTATCGGCGGCAAGCCGGTGGTTGGTATCGGGGCCAGGGTTGCGCGTCACCCGCGAAGGCTTGCTCCAACGCCCGCCAGAGAGAACCGACGCGTAGAGGTCCCAGTTTCGGTGCCGCTCCTGGCCCCACACGGCGATCAGGTTGCCCTGGGGCGTTGCCGCGAGTGCCAGCTGGTCGATCTTCCCCCTGGCGCGTGGCAGGACGCCTCGGAATTCCCACCGGGCCTCCACCAGCTGCGCCAGGAAGATCTGATCCTCGCGACCGTCGAACGCGATCCAGCCGCACCAGATTCCCGCGCGTTCGCTCGATGCCAGGGCAGGGAGGTCGCTCTCTCGTTCCCCGGAGAGTGGCCGGGGCGTTGGCAGCAGCTCGACCGCGACCGGCTCCTTCAGGGGGCTGATCCGGTCATCCTTCGCCAGATCCGCGAGCGGGAACGTGCGCGTTTGCGGTTCCATCGTCACCTGCACGGCGGCGGTGCGCGGCGCCGACAGGGTGACCAGAAGGGAGCGAGGGCCCGTAGCGCCCGGCCCACATTGCCAGGACCAGTCGGCTCCCACGGCATCGCCCGCGCGCAGGCCCCAGCCCAGCAGGCGCAGGATCTTGCCCTCGGAGACCGAGACGCGCCCCTGCGTGCCCAGCCCGCTCTCGGCTCGCCACGCGATGCGGAGCGTGTGGACCTCGGGGGGTTCCGAAGCGCCTGCCCGGCCCGTGGCCATCAACAGCGCGAGCGCTGCCCCTATGAGGAATCTCGCCATCTCCACTCCCTCCCACGCATTCTGTTTCCGAACTGCAAGGCCGGTGCCAAGCGTCGTGTGGCAGGGCGCGCCGACGCGGGCTCGTGCTCCCTGCCGGATGGCAGGGAGCACGAGCAGATGCC
>DUUU01000112.1 GCA_012841485.1 Armatimonadota bacterium | reverse complement strand
GGCTACCTGCGCCCGGGGCGCAACGAGATCCGGGTGGTGGTGACGAACACGTGGGCCAACCAGTTCCTCCAACCGGAGGAGATGGCGCACGCGCGTGAGCGCGGGTGGTACAACACCTATGCTCAGCGCGTCGAGCCGTTCCAGCGCGAGAGCCTGGAATCCGGCTTGCTTGGCCCTGTCTCCCTGCGCCTGTTTGAGTAAAGGTGGCGCTGCTGGTCGGTTCCTGACGGCCTGAACGGAATGCGCGGCCGGGCGCGCGAATGGTATCGCCAGACCCGCCGCGCATTCTACAGGCTCTTTCCCCGCTTACCTGCTGTAGGGGCAGGCGAGGACGCACGTCTCGAAGTTACACGGGCGGTGCTTCGGGATCGGGGGTTGCTGACGCAGGCCCTCGGCAAGCGCTTCGGCGTCAATCTTCTCTGGGAGAGGCACATTCATCTCCCAGCCGACGTACTTCACGCCCTCCTCGCCCACGAGCGAGTAGCGCTTCGCCCAATCGCACCGGTTGCGATCCATCCGGTAGAACCGCTCGGCCACGCCGTTGACCTCCACCGTCGCCTCATCCTGGAAGGCGCAGGTGTGGCAGGCATCCAGGCACCGCCGGCAATCGCCGCAGTCGACCGGCTGGAGATACTCTGCGGGAATCGGGTCGGCGGCAATCGGCGCGTCGGTGATGATGGCGACGAAGCGCACGTTCGGTCCAAACTCGGGGGTGATCACGAAACCGCCCTTGCCGAGGTGGCCGAGCCCGGCGGCAACGGCCGTGAACCGGTTGCAGAACGCGTCCGGCTGCTCGCCCCGCGGGTTGGCGACCACCGATCCGGTGCCGCACAGGTCAAAGCTCATCGTCGCCCGATAGCCGCGGTCCTCCAGCCACCGGATCGCCCGATAGCCGATGTTGCGCAGGAGTTTGACCGACTCGTACTGCGCGAAGGCATACGGGCCGACTGCCTCCGCCGGCGGCAGCGCCGTGCGCTCGACGCTCGCGCGCGGCAGGCGCAGACCCACGACGATGACCGAGCGCGCTCCCTTCAGGTGATCCTCTGGCACGCGCGTGCGCGTCACTTCGGTATGCACCTCCGGGTCGTACTCGCGTATGCGCGCGGATCGGTCACGCGCAACCAGCACCTCGGCGCCATCGAATAAGGGCGCGAGCTGCGGCTGCAGCGCCGCCAGGCGCTCCGCCGGGACCACGCTGACGAGATCAGCGCCCCATTCGCCCAGAAGCCGCTTCAGCTGCGTGCGTGCCTCATCGGGCGTGGGCGCGGGGACGGACGCCTGCGGCAACTCGCGAGAGGTGGGCGCGAGTGGTGCGGCAGTGATCACCGTGGCCGTCTGGAGGCTCCAGCCCTCTTTCACCCCGGTGATCATGGCCTGGAAGCTCTTCTCCGGGAAGGCCGTATCGCACACGGCGCTATAGCCCTGGCGCTCCAGGGCGCGCGCGACATCGTAGGCCGCCATCTCCAACAGGTACTGCCGCGCCGCGCCAGCCGGGTCGGCGCCCTCCGGCGTCCGGAAGTGGATGCCTATGGTGACCGCTGTGTGCCCGTCGGGGAGGTACTCCGTTGGCCGGATGCCAATGGCCTCCAGGTCGGCCTTGGGGGTGACCATCACGAAGTCGGCCGCCCAGCGGTAGGCGAGGGAGTACACCTGCTCCTCAAGCCCACGGTGTGATGCGTGCTCATCGGGCGTGTTCCGCTTCCGGCGCGGGGCGTTGGTGTAGCCGGTATCGAAGTAGCGCCGCTCCTTCGGTAGGCAGTAGCGCAGGCAGCTTCCCATCTCGCCGCCGCGGAAGCCGTGGAGGCGCACCTGCTCCAGGATCACCTCCTCGTCCACGTGGTCGGGGATCGGGAGGTC
>DUUU01000111.1 GCA_012841485.1 Armatimonadota bacterium | reverse complement strand
GACCACGTTGCCGAAGATGCCGACGGATCCGATCAGGAGGCCGTTCTGCGCGGCCACGTCGATCAGTTTGCGCATCAGATCCGGCGCCGGTTCCTTCGTCGCCTTGTCCTTCACCAGCTCGACGCCGTAGACGAGGCCCTTGCCGCGCACGTCGCCCACGTAGGGGGAGCGCTCCTGGATCTCGCGAAGGCGCTTGCCGAGCAGCACGCCCATGCGCCGCGAGTTCTCCGCCAGGTTTTCGCGGAGCATGATGTCGATCACCGCGGTCACGCAGGCGGAGGAGACGGGGTTGCCGCCCATCGTACTGCTCATCTCGCCGGGGCCGAGGACGCCGATCACCTCGCTGCGCGCGGCAATGGCCGAGACGGGAAGCCCACTGCCGATCCCCTTGCCGATGCAGAGGAGGTCAGGCTGCACGCCCTCCCACTCCAGGGCCCAGAACTTGCCGGTGCGCCCATAGGAGGCCTGCACCTCATCCACGGTAAAGACCAGCCCCTTCGAGCGAACCCACTGCTCCAGGCGGGCAAGCCAGCCCTCGGGCGGGAAGATGAAGCCCGCGGCGCCCTGGTACGGCTCGACGATCAGGCCTGCGAGGCTGCCGGTGCTGTTGGCGCGAACGCAGTCGTCCAGGAACTCCAGGCAGAGCATCCCGCACGTCTCCTTTTTCGCCTTGAAGGGACAGCGGTAGCAGTAGGGATAGGGCGCGCGGATCGCCCCGGGGAGGGTGGGACCATAGCCCTTCTTGGGGCCGGGCATCCCGCCGGACGTGGCCGCGGCGTAGGTGCGGCCATGGAAGCCCCCATAGAAGCTGATCACCTCGTAGTTGCCGCTCTTGCGCTTCATGATGCGCACGGCGGCCTCCACGGTTTCACTCCCGGTGCTGAGGAAGAAGCACCTATCGAGGGGCCGCGGCAGAACGGAGGTGAGCTTCTCGGCGGCGATCACCCGGGGCTCATTCAGGCACTCATAGTTGTTTAACAGCTTCTCGGACGCCTGCTGGATCGCCTGAACCAAAGCAGGGTGGCAGTGCCCGACGTTGGTGACCAGCACGCCGGAGGTCCAATCGAGGAAGGTGTTGCCATCCACGTCTGTCACCACGACGCCGCGCGCGTGGTCCCACACCACCGGCGCCTGATAGCCGGTGCACTGCGCTTCCGCCTTGCGCCAGCGTTCAAACAGCTCTCGCGAGCGTGGTCCCGGCAAGGGGCCCTTCACGCACGCCACTCTTTTCGCATCGCTCATATATCACGTTCCCATCGATCCAATGAGGGCGTGCCCGTGGCGCGCCCCCGTGCCCTCAGCTCAACACCTGGGGATTCACGCAGTAGCGCGGCGGCTGGCCGGCGGCAAAACGGTCGATCTCCAGGAGGATGATCTCGCGGATGCGCCAGGCGGCATCCTCCGAGTACCATGCCAGGTGCGGGGTGAGGATGGCATTCGGCAGGCCGAAGAGGGGATAGTCCGTCTCCGGTGGTTCCTTATCAAAGACATCAATCGCCGCGCCGGCGATGGTGCCGTTTCGCAGCGCGTCCGCCAGCGCCTGGTGGTCTACCAAGGGCCCGCGCGCGGTGTTGATCACGTACGCCGTCGGCTTCATCATCGCCAGGGTCTCGGCGTTGACGATCCGCCGCGTCTCGTCGTTGAGGGGCGTGTGGAGCGTGATGAAGTCCGACTCGCGGAAGAGCGTTTCCTTATCGACCAGCTCGATGCCCAGCTTGCGACGGCGCTCCTCGCTCAGGTAGGGGTCGCAGATGAGGAAGTTGAACCCAAACGATTGCAGCTTCCGGTAGACGTAGCTGCCAATGCGCCCGCACCCGAGGATGCCAAGCGTGCGTCCCGCCATGCGGTACATCGGGATCACATCGGCGAAGTCCCACTGGCCACGCGCCGAGGACTCTTCCAGCACCTTGCGGCTGGCGGGGATCCGACGCGCGCAGGCAAAGATCAGGGCAATCGCCTGCTCGGCCACCTCCTCTGCGCAGTAGTCCGGAATATAGCAGAGGGGGATTCCCTTCTCCGTCAGCGCGGCCACATCCACATTGTCGTAGCCGACGCCGTGCCGGATCACGAGCCGGCACTTCTCCCACGCGGCGATCACCTCCCGCGTGATCTTCACCATATTCACGACGACCACGTCGGCATCGCGCGTGGCCTCGATCACCTGATCGGCCGGCGCAAACTTGAGCTGGTGGTAGGTGAAGGGGAGACCGCGCTGGGCGAGCTCCTTCTCCTCCCACTTCAGATCCGGCTCGATGTAGTCCGTAATGACAACCTTCACGCTCATCGAAACTCCGATCCCGGCGGATGCGATCACGGGCGCCAGGCGCCGCTCACTCCGCGGAAAGCCGCACGGCACGGCCACTTTCGGCCGATTGGTAGATCGCTTCCACCACTTCCAGCGCGCGCATGCCATCCTGCCCGGTGATGGGCGGCTTCTTGCCAGAGCGGATGCATTCCGCGATATCGCTCAGGTACTGCCGGCCCATGACGCCGCTATAGCCCGGCACGCTCTCCAGCTCGAAGCTGAGGTGTCGCCGCGGCGAGGCTGCGTATTCGCCGCTGTCGCTGCAGACAAAAAGCGTCTCGCGCACCCCCTCGAAGGAGGGGCTCCAGGAGATGGCTCCGCCCGTGCCACGCAGCGAGAGCGCCAGGTCGCGCCCAAAGGGATAGGAATCCGGCACGGTGTAGCTGATGTCGAGCGCGATCACCGCGCCACGCGAAAAGGTGAGGAGCGCGAAGGAGTTGTCCTCAATGTCGTACTGGTCATTCACCTTCACGTTCTTGCCGATGACCTCGGTGACCTCATCCTCGAGCATCCAGCGATAGAGGTCGATCCAGTGGACGCCCAGATTGAACATCGGGCCGCCGCCACTCAGCTCTCGCTGCAGCATCCAGCTCGCGTTGCCCTGGATATAGCGATCCAGACGACCTGCCGCGCACCGGCCCTCGCCTCCGACCGGCTTTCCCAGCACGCCGCTCTGGACGAGCTGCTTCATCTGGCACGCCACTGGATGGTAGCGCCATACGTAGGCGGTGCTCAGCAGAACGCCCGATTTCTCCGCGGCGGCGATCATGCGCCGGACGCCCGCCGCATCGGCGGCCATCGGCTTCTCGACGATGAGGTGGATCCCCCGCTCGGCACAGGCCACGGCCGCATCCGGGCAGTGCGCATGCGGCAGGAAAAGAACGGCCAGGTCCAGCTTCTCCTTATCGATCATCTCGCGCCAGTCGGCATAGCCACGCACCGGAAACTCCTGGACGAAATGATCAAGGAGAGCGGGGTTGGCGTCCGCGGCGGCCACAACGCTCACGCCTTCTGTCGCTTCAAAATGGGGCATATAACTGCGCGGGTGCAGGTGGCCCAGCCCCAGGATACCTACAGATAACGCCTTCATACGGCCCGAGCCCTCCGATCTCACATTCTCTTTCTTGGCGACCGGGGCGGGCGTTTCCTGCTAGACCCGGATGGTATCAGGAAGGAGGGGCACGGAAGCTCCGGGCGCTCGGCAGACGGCGCCGCGAAACCGCTGTTCCAGGGCGGGAGGGGAGAGGGCAAGGCGCTCCCCCCCTGTTCTCTCTCCCCCACCGAGGATGCGCGACAGGCACCCAGCAGCCGGCGCCCGTGCATCCACGACGCGCAGAGGCTTGTGCCCGATTCCGGGCGGTTGCGCGTCAGACGCCGGTGAACCGGATCCGCCTCACCTGGGATTGGCCGGCCAGGCGGCCAGGGAGCCATCGGCCAGGGCGGCGACGATGCGCGGCGTCCCTCCGGGGAGCACCTGCACGTGCGTCACGGACGAGGCCGCGCGCAGCGACCGGTGGATCTTGCCGTCGCGGCCGAGGATCACTACGCCGGCGTTGCCGGCCGCCGCAACGATCTCCGGCTGGCCATCGCCGTTCACGTCGGCAAGGAGCGCGCCGTTGATCGCATCGCCGGCCGATACCCTCCAGCGCAGCGAGCCATCCGGCTTGCAGGCATAGACGAATCCGCTATCGCCCGCGGCGTACACCTCCAGAGGCGCCCCCTTGGGCCGGTGCGTCAGGATGGCGCGCACGGCATCGCCGGCATTCACATCCCAGAGGCGCTCGCGCCCGCCGGTGAGCGCGTGGAACTCGCCCAGATCGCTCCCCGCCAGGATCTCCTCTTTGCCATCGCCGTCCAGATCGGCGGCGGCGACGAACGTGTGTTCCGGACCCAGGGTGTAGTTCTCCCAGCGCGTCCGGCCATCGGGCCCCAGAAGGTTGAGCCGGTAGTAGGCATTGCCCGCGATCACCGAGCGCCGGCCATCCCCCTCCAGGTCCGCCAGGGCGCACGCCGTGGCGCTATGGGCGTAGATGACGGTGTCCCACTTCTCCTTGCCCTCCGTGTCCACGGCAATGTACTTCCAGCACAGCAGACCGGCGACCACCTCCCGCTTGCCGTCGCCCTCCAGGTCACCCACGCAGAGGGTGATCACATCGCCCGCGAGGCCACGGTACGCCCGGGGGCGGTGCTCCCAGCGGCGCTTCCCGGTGGCATCGAGGCAGAGCAGCCATGCCGGCTGCCCCCCGGCAATCACCTCGTCGCGACCGTCTCCGTCGACGTCGGCAACGGCCAGGGCATGGACGCGCCCGCGCGCCTGATACTCCCACAGCCGCTTTCCCTCAGCATCCACGACGACGATCTGCCCGGTTGCCGTCGATGCCACGGTCGCGGGCACTCCCGCGGGGCCAAGGCGTCCGGATGCAAGCGCGGTGATCTCCGAGCGGCGGTCGGGTTCGCTGCCAAAGAACTCCACCTCCGCCAGGTAGATCACTCCCTCCTCACCCGCGGGAGTCATCTTCAGGCGCAGGTAGCGCGCCTTCTGGCGAACCGCGCAGGTGTAGAGGAAATTGATGTTCGACCCGAACTCCTCGGTGCCCGCCGGCGCGAACTCTGCATCCACGCGGCGGCGGTCGGTCTGGAAACCGTCGTTGCTCAGCCAGAGCTCGCGCCGCGCGCCCTTCTGGGCCTCGGTGAGCTCCCAGGCGCGGATCCGAACGCTCTCGATCTCGCGGACCGCTCCCAGATCGAACGTCACTTCCGGGGCAACGCCGCGCGCCCACTGCACCGACTGCAACGAGCTCCGGTAGCCCCCGTCCGCCAGCTTCTCCACCGGACCGTAGCGGCCCTGATGCGGCTGGTCGCAGCGAACAGATTGGACCATGAGGGGGCGGCGCTCCGCGCGAAACGCCCTGAAGTTCCAGGCCGCCGGCGTGGATTGCTCGCGCGCGCCACCCGCGAGGGCCGCTCCCTGCGGAGCCGCGGCCAGGGCCTCGGCGAGAGCAGCCGGCAGGGCAAAGCGATCCGCCTTCAGCGCGTGCCGGCCGGGCGCCAGCTCCAGGCGAACGGTGCCATCGGCGCCGGCCCGGCCCTTCTCGCCGCCCAGCGTCCAAGCCGCGCCAGGCGCCAGGCGGAGGACCACCTTGGCGGGTTTTTCCGAGGCCAGCACGCCCTCGTCGCGCTGCGCGTCTACCTCGATATCGACCGGCTGATCGCTGCTGAAGAGAAGATCGCCCGCGGCCAGGCGCCGCGCGGAGGCCAGGGCGTAGCCCGAGGGGGTAACCCGGAAGAGCGCCGCGTCCGTCTCGAGCTTGCCGCGTCGGGCCGGCCGGTCGGGGCCCGAGACGCCCCACCACGCCGGCGCCGGCCCCCCGGTCACCAGCACTCCTCCCGCCCCGGCAGGCAGCACCTGAAGCGATTGCGGGCGCTCTGGCGAGGAGGCGAAGAAGAGATTGCGGAAGAGATGCGTCTCTCCCTGGGCCAGGCGGCGCCCAACACGGAAGACGAGCGCGTGGATCGGCCATGCCCCCGCCATGCGCTCGAAGCGAAGGCGCCCGGCCAGGCCATCGGCGTTCTGCACCTGCGCCGAGCTTTCCCGCTGCGTGACGGTGAGCGCACTCCCTTCCAGCTTTGGCTCGCCCAACACCCGCCAGGTGCTGCCCAGGGTGTAATCACCCGGGGTCTCTGCCGTCACTTCGTCGATGACGACAAAGTAGCTCCCCTTCTGCCAGAGGAGGTGACGGGTCCAGGTGGCGCCGTTGTAGCCGGTGATCCGCGAGGAGGAGAAGCCGGCGCTCTTCAGGTCGGCCTGGCGTACCAGTCCGGCCACCGCGGGAAGGAGGGCGCTCTGCCCGTCGCGGAGCACCGTCAGCGAGGTGTGATACTTGGGGCCGTTCCGGATGTACTCGCCATCCACCAGCCAGCAGGCGCCCCGGTCGGCAAAGTGGATGATCGCGTTGGCATCGAAGTGCATGTGGTTGCCGCGCGCGTAGCCATCCAACAGCAGGTATTGATTCTGGGGCTCCAGGCCATCACGGAAGGTGAGCTTATCGAAGCTCTCCTCGTAGGGCAGGTTCGGCTTCACCGGGTATTGTGCCTGCCGCTCGGTGTGGTCATAGCACTGCCGGGGCAGCCGGCTGATGACCATCCCCACGTGGTCACCCGGAGGCGTTGGCGCGGCTCGGGGCGTGTAGGTCTCTTGCAGCTCGCCCGCGATGGATTGCCCCGCGCGCATCGCCCCCCAGAGGTAGCGGCCATCGCGGTAGTACCAGGCGCACCGCCCCAGGAAGTCGGGGATTCCCGCCGTCACGGTCCAATCGGTGTGGTCGCCGAACGCCGGCTGGTTGCCGAGGTTGTCCACCAGCATCAGGGCCGTTTCGGCGGCACGCCGGGCGTGCCCCTCCGTGAAAAAGGTGTGGTCGCCACTCGCGAGTGACCAGATGATGGTGTGCCGCAGCGGCAGCCACTGGTAGCTCGCAGCATCCTCCTGTGGCTTGGCCGCGAGTTTCTGGCCGTTGAAGACGCCATCCGCGATGGTCTTCCACGCCTTCGCGTAGGGATGATTGTAGTAGCCCCCGAAATAGCGCGCGCCGAAGTAGCAGGCGAGCGCGGGCCAGGTCTGGTGGTTGTGAACGATGTTGCGGTTTTGCGCCCACCGCTGCACCGCCTCGGGGCGGTCCCACCTCTGATAGAGGACGCACTCCTGGACCAGGCGGAGGCAGTGGTTGGTGATCGCCAGACGCTCCGCGTCCGAGAAGACGGGCTCCTCTTCCAGGAGGTCCCAGGTGACGACGAAGTGCCACGCCCAGGAATCGCGGAATTCGCGGTCGTAGCGGCGCAGCGAGCTACGAATGTAGGCGTCTTCCGCGTAGTAGCGGATGTGGCGCTGGATCAGCTTCCGGTAGATCTCCAGGTGTGCCGGGTCGCCATAGCGGTGGTAGAGCACGGCGTGTTTGGTGATGTTGCCCGCCATCGCCCGTCCGAGGCCGGGCTTGTCATAGGTCGCCATCTCCTGGGCGAGGAGACGCGACGCCTCCTCCGGCGAGAGCCGCCCGGGAAGCGTGCCGGTTCGCCCCGCGGCGCGCAGTTCCAGCTTCAGGAGGCGCGGCAGCACCACGTCGCTTCCCTTCGCCGAATCGCGGATGATCTGGGCGAGCGCCCGCGCGGCGGCCGCCGCTCCCTCCTCATCGCTCCCGCCGGCCACGATGCAGTTCACGCCGGTGGCGAAGGGGTCATGCACGCTGCGGATCTCGTAGCCCCCCTTGCCGGTATAGCCCGCGTCGAGGCAATCATAGTAGGTGTGGTAGAGATGTGCGACGAGCGGATTGTTGTCGAGGTGGCCCAGCAGGATGCAGTGGCTCCGCTCGGCCTCATCCGGCGCGACCGACGCCGCAGGCTTCACCGGGAGCTCGACGCCGACCGTCTCCTTCAACGCGGCGTTGATCGTGGCCGCGCCCTGGCGGTAGACCTCCCCCTCAGCAATCGCGATCACCGCCTGGGGCTTCCCCTGCCTGATAAGGGGAGTCTCGATCACCAGGCGCTTGAGCTGCCCGGGCTGAATCAGGTGACGCTGCAGATCCGCCTCTTCCCTCTCCCGCGCGCCTGCCGGGGAACCACAAGCGACGAGAAAGACGAGAGCGAGAAGGAGAGGGAACGGTGGCAGGGTTGAAAGGAGGCGGTGGCGCTTTGGCCAGACACTTTTCGAAAAGAGATCGAGCGGTCGCATACGGTCTCCTCCTCGGGCGGCGCGCATCGCCGGTAAGCCCGCATCCGCCGCTGCCCCTTCGCGTGGTGGATGCCGCAGATGCCCAGGCCCTCCACAGGCGGCCGGTGCCCCCCGGCCAGACATGGGAGGCGGAACGCGCGGCACCGGCGAGCGCCTGCGATGGAGGAG